>DATJXP010000322.1:0-6422 GCA_035500035.1 Candidatus Acidiferrum sp.
CGGGCGTTGAATCAGCCGCTGAGTCAGGTCAAATGTACAGAGCAGCCTGCAAGGGTGGGCGCCTCATGTCTACGCAGCGAATAGTTAGCGGAGGAGGCATGAGGCGCACGCCCCTGAGCAGAAGCAATACGATCAGCAAAAGACACCACGCGGACACCCGCGCCCAGAAACAATCAGTAACCGCGCACGGCCCCGGCTTGTTGCTGCAAGAACCATTCGTAGGTCTGACGCAGTCCCTGCTCGAGCGGAATCGCCGCCTGCCAACCCAACGTGGTCAATCGCCGCACGTCCACCAGTTTGCGTGGCGGGCCATCGGGCTTGGTGGTATCGAACACCAGCTTGCCGGTGAAACCGGTGACGCGCGCAATGGTTTCCGCCAACTCGCGGATCGAACAATCGACGCCGGTACCGACGTTCAGATGCGACAACCGCGGCTGCGTTTGCGACTGATATGCTGCCAACGCCAGATTCATCACGTGGATGCAGGCAGCCGCCATGTCGTCAACGTGCAGGAATTCCCGCTTCGGCGTACCGCTGCCCCAGATCACCACTTCGCTCGCCTTCGTTTGCGCCGCTTCATGCAGGCGCCGCAGCAGCGCCGGAATCACGTGACTGTTCTGCGGATGGAAGTTGTCGCCGGGGCCGTACAGGTTGGTCGGCATCACGCTGCGATAGTCGCGGCCGTGCTGGCGGTTGTAACTCTCGCACAGCTTGATGCCGGCGATCTTGGCGATCGCGTACGGCTCGTTGGTCGGCTCCAGCGCGGCCGACAGCAGCGCTTCCTCCGCCATCGGCTGCGGCGCCAGCTTCGGATAGATGCACGACGAGCCGAGAAACAACAGCTGATTCACGCCGGCCAGGTGCGCACCATGGATGAGGTTGCACTCGATCTGCAGGTTGTCGTAGATGAAGTCGGCCGGATAAGTGTCGTTGGCGTGGATGCCGCCGACCTTGGCGGCAGCGAGATAGATCTGGTCCGGCTTTTCCTGTTGCAGGAACTCGCGTACCGCGCGCTGATCGCACAGGTCGAGCTCGTTGCGGTCGCGCACGATCAGCTCGTAGTCGCTGCTCTGTGCGAGTCGGCGCACCAGCGCCGAGCCCACCATGCCGCGATGACCGGCGACGAAGATGCGTTGTTTGGTCATCAACCTGGTCATCCCGCTTACTCGTGGTGGTTCATCGATTTGTAGCCATGCTCGCGCACCAGCGCGTCGCGCTTGGCGGCCTGGAAATCCTCGCGCGCCATTTCGGCTACCAACGCCTTGAACGAAGTGCGCGGGGTCCAGCCCAATTTTGCCTTGGCCTTGGCGGGATCGCCGAGCAAGGTTTCGACTTCGGCCGGCCGAAAGTAGCGCGGATCGACCGCGACGATGCACTTGCCATTGGCGTCATAGCCCTTGCGATCGACGCCGTCGCCTTTCCACGCCACTGTCAATTCCAGTTCGGCGGCGGCGGCGTTGACGAAATCCTCCACCGAATACTGCTCGCCGGTGGCGATGACGAAATCTTCCGGCTGCTGCTGCTGCAACATCAGCCACATCATCTCGACGTAGTCGCGCGCATGGCCCCAGTCGCGTTTGGCCGCGAGATTGCCGAGGTAGAGCGTGTCCTGCAGCCCGAGCTTGATGCGCGACAGCGCGCGCGTAATCTTGCGGGTGACGAAGGTTTCGCCGCGCGTCGGCGATTCGTGGTTGAACAGAATGCCGTTGCAGGCATACATGCCGTACGACTCGCGGTAGTTCACCGTGATCCAGTAGCCGTACAACTTGGCGACGCCGTACGGACTGCGTGGATAGAACGGCGTGGTTTCCCGCTGAGGGATTTCCTGCACCAGGCCGTACAACTCGCTGGTCGAGGCCTGGTAGAAACGCGTCTTCTTTTCCAGCCCGAGTATGCGGATCGCCTCCAGCAAACGCAGCGGGCCGAGTGCATCGGAGTTGGCGGTGTATTCCGGCTCCTCGAACGACACCGCGACATGGCTCTGCGCGGCGAGGTTGTAGATTTCGTCCGGCTGCACCTGCTGGATGATGCGCACGAGGCTCGAACTATCGGTCATGTCGCCGTGGTGCAGCACGAAGTGACGGTTCCTCACCTCGGGTCCCTGGTACAGGTGATCGATGCGGTCGGTGTTGAACAGCGACGTGCGGCGCTTGAGGCCGTGCACTTCGTAACCCTTGTCGAGCAGGAACTCGGCAAGGTACGCACCGTCCTGGCCGGTGATGCCAGTGACAAACGCTTTTTTCATCGTGTGCTCTCCGTAAAATGGGCAGCGATGACCTTGGCCAGGTCCGCCGTCGATGCTGCTACCGTCGCCCGCTTCGACACCAGTTGGGTGCCGATGCCGTAACCCCATAACACGCCGATGAACGGAATGCCGGCGCGGCCGGAGGCGATTTCATCATGGCAGGTGTCACCAATATAGACGCAGTCTTGCGCTGTCAACGCCTGCTGTTGCAGCAGGCCCATCAGCATCGTCGCCTTGTCGGCAAACGGCGGCGTTTGCGAATCGAGCGCGTAAACGCCGGCAAAACAGCGCCGCAGGTCGAACAGGTCCAACAACAGCCCGGTCGGGTGCAGCCGCTTGTTGGTGGCCAGGTAGAGCCGGTAATCCACGGCGAGTTCGCGCAACAGTTGGTCCATGCCGTCGTAGATGCCGGTGGCACGCACGCCGTCGCTGTCATAAACCTGCTTGAAGTCGGCAATCAACGCATCCAGCCGCGCCTTTTCGCTCAAACCGGTGACGCGCGCCAGCGTCTCGTGCAGCGGCGGCCCGATCAGGTCGCGCGTCAACGCGCGCCGCGGCTTGAGGCCGTGCCGCTGCAGCACCAGTTCGTACGTGGCCAGCAGCGCCGGCGCCGAATCGACGATGGTGCCGTCAAAATCGAAGATCAGTGTCTTTGCCACCGGTAGCCGCCCTGTATCCGCCGTCACTGTCGCTGGTACTTGTCGTCGAAGCGCACGATGTCGTCTTCGCCGAGATAGGAACCCGACTGCACTTCGATCAGTTGCAATGGCTCGGCGTGACGGTTTTCCAGCCGATGTTTGGCGCCGAGCGGAATGTAGGTGGACTCGTTCACTTGCAGATCGAACTCCTTGCTGTCCACGGTGACGCGGGCGATGCCCTTGACCACCACCCAGTGCTCGGCGCGCTTGTGATGCAGTTGCAGCGACAGCTTTTCGCCCGGATTCACCTGCAAGCGTTTGACGCGGAAGTTGGGGCCCTGGTCGATGTCCTCGTACCAGCCCCACGGCCGATAGACGCGCACGTGCGCCAGCGGTTCGCTGCGGCCTTGCTTGCGCAAGTTTTCGACGATCTTCTTGACGTCCTGTGCCGCGCGCTTGTGCATCACCAGCACGACGTCGCGGGTTTCCACCACGGTGACGTCGTCGAGACCGAGTACGGAGAGTTGCCGGCTTTCCGAGCGCAGATAGCTGTTATGGGTATCGACCGCCAGCACGTCGCCGACCTTGACGTTGCCGTCGGCGTCGCGCGCGCCGAGCTGCCACAGCGATTCCCACGAGCCGACGTCGCTCCAGCCTATGTCGGCCTGCACCACGGCGGCGTCGCGCGTCGGCTGCATCACCGCGTAGTCGATCGAATCGGACGGGCACTGCAGGAAACTGTGCTGATCCGGCCGATAGAAACCGAGATCGTCGGTACGCTTGTCAAATGACTGCTTGACCGCTTGCAGCATGTCGGGCCTGTGCTTGCCGAGCTCCTGCAGGTAGCGGCCGGCGCTGAACAGGAACATGCCGCTGTTCCAACTGTAATTGCCGGCCGCCACGTACGCCTCGGCGCGCTCGCGCGGCGGTTTCTCGACGAACTCGGCCACGGCGGCGACTTGCGGCAATCCGTTCAATACTTCGCCGGCACGAATGTAGCCATACCCGGTTTCGGCATACGACGGCTTGATGCCGAACGTCACCAGGCTGCCGCGCGCGGCGGCCTGTCCCGCCGCAGCCACGGCAGTGGCGAAGGCGGATTGGTCCCTGATGAAATGATCAGCCGGCATCACCAGCATCAGCGCATCAGGATTCGTAGCCGCCAGATGCAGCGCCGCCAGCGCGATGGCCGGCGCCGTGTTGCGGCCGGCAGGCTCCAGATAGATCGCGGCAGGTTCCACTCCGATCACCATGCATTGTTCGCGCACCAGGAAACGATGTTCCTGGTTGCAGATCAACAGCGGTGCCGCTACCGAGACTCCCGTCAACGCCCGCGCCCGCAGCACGGTGGCCTGCAACATCGTGTGCTCGCCGAACAGCGCCAACAGTTGTTTGGGGTAAGCCTCGCGCGACAACGGCCACAGACGGGTGCCGCTGCCGCCGGACAGGATCACCGGATGGATGGATTGCATGCGTGGAATTGCCTTCGACTGACTGAACAGCGGCGAGAATACCAAGGCGGTCCGGGTCAGGGCTACCGGAATAGCACCCGGATTACGTGGCTACCACGCCACGCCGTAATCGTCGCCGTAGTCGCTGGAACCGCCCATCAATGTGTGATGCAACTGATCGATGAAAATCGCATTGATCGGCCCCGAGGTCTTGTCCTGGTTGACGATGTCGTAGCCCATCGCCTGCAACCCGTACTGGGTGCGCGGCGACAGATCGGCGCGCAGCAGCAGCTTGCCGGGTTCGCTGTCGTGGTTGCCGAACGAATCGTTCAACTGGTAACTGGTGATGTGGGCCGCTTCGGTGGCCTGTTGCACGTCCATGCCGAACTCCACCACATCGAGAAAGAACTGCAGCAGATCCTGGTCCTGCATGTCGCCGCCCTGCATCGCGAACGACAGGAACGGCTTGCCGTCCTTCAGCGCCAGCGCCGGCGACAACGTCGAACGCGGCCGCTTGCCGGGCGCCAGCACGTTGAACGGATTCTGGTCCTCGTCGGCATCCATGACGAAATTGCCAAGCCGCTGCGACAAACCGACGCCGGTGTTGCCGGCGATGAAGGCCGGCGTCCAGCCGCCGCTCGGCGTGATCGACACCACCCAGCCGTCGGCATCGGCGGCCTGGATCGACGTGGTGCCGGCGAAACGCGTGTCGTCGGTGGTCGCGATGCTGGCCTGGCGCTGCTTCGGCGGTGCGAGGCGTGGCTGCCACTTCTGCAGCATCGCCAGGTAAGGATTGCTGGCGTTCTGGAACGGATACGGATCGCCCGGTTTCACCGCCGGATCGTTGCGCTTCGGATCGATGGTGGCGGCGCGCGCTTTCGCGTAGTCCTTGCTGAGCAGCCCCTTGATCGGTTCTTCCGGCGGCACGTTGGGATCGCCGTAATAGAAGTCGCGGTCGGCGTAGGCGAGGTTCATCGCCTGGTACAGCGTGTGGATGTAGGCGGTGGTGTTGTAGCCGAGGCGCTGCAAGTCGAAGTTCTCCAGCAGGTTCAGCGTCTGCAGCATCACCGGCCCTTGCGACGCGGTGTTGAGCTTGTACACGGCGATGCCCTTGTACGTCGTCATCACCGGTTCGTCGATGCGTACCTGCCAGTTGGCAAGATCCTGCTGCGTGATCAAGCCGCCGGCGGCCTGCACCGAGCGCGCCAGTTCCTGCGCGATGTCGCCTTTATAGAAACGATCGTACGCCGCCATGATCGCCTGCTTGCGATTCTTGCCGGCGGCCAGCGCCTGTTTTTCGGCGTCCACCAACTTGGTCAGCGTCGCCAGCAGATCGCTCTGCACGAACAATTCGCCGGCCTGCGGTGCGCCTTGGGCACGCAGGTTTTTCGGGTCCAGATGCGGCAGCATGATGCGGCGCGAATCCGGCCACTGCAGCAGCCACGGCTTGTAGTGTTCGATGGTATCGACCAGGTTCTGTTCCATCGGATAACCGGCCGCCATAGCCATCGCCGGTGCCAGCACCTCACTCAGGCTCAACTTGCCGTACTCGGCCAGCATCACCATCAGGCCGCCCGGCGTGCCCGGTGTCAGCGCCGCCAGCGGACCGTATTCGGGCGCGTACCTGGTGCCGAGCTGCTTGCGGTAATACTCCGGCGTCGCGCCGCTCGGCGCCATGCCGAGCGCGTTGATCGCGATGACCTTGCCGGTCTTCGGATTGTGGATCAACGCCTGGGTTTCGCCGCCCCAGCTCAAGGTGTCCCACATCGTGGCGGCGGCGGCGAGCATCGCGCAGGCAGCATCGACGGCGTTGCCGCCCTTGGCGAAGGTCAGCGCACCCGCGGTGGCTGCCAGCGGTTTACCGGTGATGGCGACCCAGTGATTGCCGTGCAGCGGCGGCTTGTTCGAGTGCTTGGGTTCCTGCGCCAGCGAGGTTGTCGGCCCCGCCATCGTGGTCAGCGCGACGATACAACCCAGAGACAGCAAGCTCCGTTGCCAACTGTTCATCACCGCAAGCCTCCGGCTACCAGACAAAAGGAACGCCGAGGTAAAATAGCACACATGATTCGCACCCCCGTAAGTTTTACC
>DATJXP010000323.1:0-5827 GCA_035500035.1 Candidatus Acidiferrum sp.
AGCCGCACGCGGCCGCTTTGCATGTACACCAGTTGTTGCGCCAGTTGCGGCGAGCCGTCCGGCGCACACCACGTGAACGTACCGTTCTGGCCGTGGGTGAATCCTTCCGCCGAAAACTGCAGATACTGGCGATTGGGAAACGCGCGTTGCACGAGACTGCCCTTGCCGTCGGCGAACGTCTTGCGCTGCAGCAGCTGATCGCCGGCATCGAAAGCGCCGTCGCCGTTGCGATCGATGAACACCAGCGCGCCCTGCTCCCACTTGCCGCCGCAGCTCAAGCCGTCGCCGCTGCGGCAAACCGTCACGGTGCCGTCGGCGGTGACCGCGGCATTGCGGGCATAGTTGAGCAAGCGTGCAAGGTCGTTGATGACGGCCTCGCCCTGCTGAGCCTGGACGACGCGACCGAGCCCCGGCGCGGACAACCCGAGCAGCAGCGCGCCGATGGCGAGCACGATGAGAATTTCGATCAGGGTAAAACCGCGGCGCGCGCGAGACATGGTTCACCTCCGTGTGAAGCCAGCCAATGACGATGCCTGCAGTTAAGTAGCGAAATGCGGTTTTGTAAAGGAGAGTTTCAGAAGTGCTGGTAGCCCTGCTGCGGAAACAGCACGGCGAGACCGGCATTGTCGAGCACCACCACACCTTCGCCGGCAACGACGCGGCCGATGCGCGTCACGCTGACGCCGGCACTGAGCGCCGCCGCCTGCACGCCGGCGCGCTGCGCAGGCGGCGCGGTGAACACGAGTTCGTAGTCGTCACCCGCCGTCAGCGCCAGTTGCAGCGCGCGCGCCGGTTCGCACAATTCCGCCACCACCGGCGCCACCGGGATCAACCCGGCCTGCAACGCAATACCGACGCGGCTGGCGCGCGCGATGTGCTCGAGATCGGCCAGCACACCGTCGGACACGTCCTGCGCCGCCGAGGCGCGACCGCGCAACGCAATGCCGAGCGACAGCCGCGGTTGCGGCAGGTAGAACGAGGTGATCAGTTCGGCGGTTTGCCCGGCAGTGGCCGACACCAGCGTCGTGTCGGGCTTCTTGTCGAGCTTCTTGTCGAGCCTCTTATCGAACCTCTTATCGAACAACGACAGCGCGAGCCCGGCGCGGCCCAGCACGCCGGACACGAACACGTCATCGCCGACGCGGGCGCCGCTGCGCAACAGCGCAGTGCCCTTCGGCAGCGTGCCGTGAATGCCGATTGCGATCTGCCGCGGCCCGCGCGTGGTATCGCCGCCGAGCAGCGGGCAGCGATGGCGCAGCGCGCTATCGCGCAGGCCGATGCTGAAGCCGGCGAGCCAGTCGGCGTCGGCCTCCGGCAACGTCAAGCCGAGCGTGAAGCCGAGCGGCGTCGCGCCCATCGCGGCCAGATCGCTGAGATTCACCGCCAGTGCGCGTTCGCCCAGCATCACCGCATCGGCCCCGGCGGGAAAGTGCACGCCTTCCACCAGCACGTCCATCGACACCGTCATCTGCTGGTCGTGCCGCAACGACAACAGCGCACCGTCGTCGCCGATGCCGAGATCGACGCCTTCGTGCGTCAGCGGATCCGCGGCCAGGCCGAACTGGTTGAAGTAACGCGAGATGAGTTCGAATTCGGAGAGCGCCATGGTCACCACGGCAGCGTCAGGCGCGCTGTTCCACTGCACGCAGTTTGCGGGCGGCCTTGTCGAGCACGCCGTTGACGAACTTGTGGCTTTCGCTGGCGCCGTACTTCCTGGCCAGATCGACGTACTCGTTGATGACGACGCGATACGGCACTTCGAGACGCTGGCTCAGTTCGTAGATGCCGAGCCTGAGCAAACCGTATTCGATCGGATCGAGCTGCTTGAGTTCGCGGTCGAGGTATGACGCATACAACGCATCGAGAGCGGCGGTGTTGGTGCCGATGTAGGTGATGGCGTCGTGGAAGAAATCCCAGTCGGTCTTGCGGCCGTTGTCGGCGCGGAATTCGGCTTCCACCTGAGCCACGTCGGCACCGCCGAGTTGCCACTGGTACAAGGCCTGCACCAGCAGATCGCGTGCGCGTTTGCGCTGAGCGATGGCGACGCCGGTTTTTTCCGGTTTTCCGTTCATTCCATCGCTCGCTCTATCGCTCATCAAGCATCCAGCTTGCGCAGCAGGCTAACCAGCTCGATCGCCGTCATCGCGGCATCAGCACCCTTGTTGCCGGCCTTGGTGCCGGCACGCTCGATGGCTTGTTCGATGGTGTCGGTCGTCAGCACGCCGAACACCACCGGCAGGTTGTGCTGCATGCCGACCTGGCCGATGCCCTTGGCAGACTCGCCGGCCACGTAGTCGAAGTGCGGCGTGCTGCCGCGGATCACCGCGCCGAGCGCGATGACGGCATCGTATTTTTTCGATTCGGCCACACGCTTGGCCACCAGCGGCAACTCGAACGCGCCGGGCACCTTCACCACGGTGATGTTTTTTTCCGGCACGCCATGTCGCAGCAGCGTATCGACCGCACCTGCCTGCAGGCTGTCGACGATGAAGCTGTTGAAGCGAGCCACCACCAGCACGTAGCTGGCGTTGGTGGGGCTGTAGTCGCCTTCGATGGTGCGGATGTTGGTCATATGTTCTTTCTGCCTTGGTCATTAAGGGGTCAGAGCCCATTTCCAATATTAAGATCGGAAGCCAGCGTACATCAGCCCGATCTTAATATTGGAAATGGGCTCTGACCCCAATTTAACCTGCCGGGATATATTCCACCACTTCCAGATCGAACCCGGAGATGGCGTACTTGGTGGGATAACTCATCAGCCGCATCTTGCCGACACCGACATCGCGCAGGATTTGCGAGCCGGTGCCCACCGTCAGATAGCTGCCTTTCGGCAGTGCTTGCGGCGTGCGGCCTTCGGCCAGCGCCTGGAACCGGTCGAGCTGTTCGGTGACGTCGCCGCTGCCTTTTTCGTTGGCCAATACTACCACGACGCCCTTGCCTTCCTGCGCGATGCGCGCCATCGCCTTGTGCAGCGACCACGACGGCCGGTTGGGGTTGGCGACTTCGAGCAGGTCGCGCAGCGTGTCGGTGGTCAATATGCGCGTCAGTACCGGTTCGTCCGGCTCGATGCTGCCCTTCACCAACGCGAGATGCGTGAGGTTGCCGTCCTTGTACAGATCGCGATAGCAGTACACGTCCCACTCGCCGTGTTCGGTCGGCAGGCGGTACTGGCGCACGCGCTCGATGGTTTTCTCGGTGGCGATGCGGTAGTGGATCAATTCCTGGATGGTGCCGATCTTGATGCCGTGTTCGCTGGCGAATTTTTCCAGATCGGGCCGACGCGCCATCGTGCCGTCGGCGTTCATCACTTCGCAGATCGCCGCGGCGGGCGTGAGTCCGGCGAGACGCGCCAGATCGCAACCGGCTTCGGTGTGGCCGGCGCGACGCAATACGCCGCCTTCCTTCGCCATCACCGGAAAGATGTGACCGGGCATGATGATGTCGGTCGGTTTGGCGTCGGGTGCGACTGCCATCTGGATCGTGCGCGCGCGATCGGCGGCGGAAATACCGGTGGTGACGCCGCTGGCCGCTTCGATCGAAATCGTGAAGTTGCAACCGAACGGTTGCTGGCTGGTCTGCACCATCAGCGGCAGGTTCAACTGGCGGCAACGCTCCTGCGTCAACGTCAGGCAGATGAGGCCGCGCGCATGCGTCGCCATGAAGTTGATCGCTTCCGGCGTGATGCGGTCGGCGGCGACCAACAGATCGCCTTCGTTCTCGCGGTCTTCGTCGTCCATCAGGATGACGATCTTGCCCTGGCGGAAATCGTCGATCAGTTGTTTGATGCTGTTCAGTGCCATGATGTTGTGTCGTTACTTGATGAATCCGGTTCTGGCCAGTCGTTCCAGCGAGATGCCGCTATTGGTGCTGGATCCGTGTCCGCCTTCGCCGGCGTCTTGCGCGCCGGCTTCGGCGGGACTTCGCTTGCCTGCGGCTTCGCTACGCGCGCCCTCTTCTACATTTCCGCTCAACAGACGTTCCAGGTAACGGGCGATCACATCGACTTCGATGTTCACTTTGCGTCCGGGTTTGAATGCGTGCAGCGTGGTCCGCTCGGCGGTGTGCGGGATGATGTTGACGCCGAACTCGCTGCCGTTCACCGCGTTGACGGTGAGGCTGACGCCGTCGATACACACCGAGCCTTTGTGCGCGATGTATTTCGCCAGTGCTTTCGGCACGCGGAAGTCCAGCCGCTCGCTGCGACCGTCCGCATAACGCCGCAACAATTCGCCGATGCCATCGACGTGACCGCTGACGATGTGGCCACCGAGCCGGCTCTGCGGCTGCAGCGCGAGTTCCAGATTCACCTGGTCGCCGGCACGCCACTGCTGCGCCGTGGTCACTGCCAGCGTTTCGCGCGAGACGTCGGCGGCGAAACCGTGCGGATGCAATTCCACCGCCGTCAAACACACGCCGCTGACGGCGATCGAATCGCCGAGCTGCACGCCGCCGAAATCGATCGCTTCGCAGCGTACTTGCAGACGCACGTCACCGCCGACGGATTGAATCCGATCGAGGATGCCGGTGGCTGCGACGATGCCGGTAAACATAGGGAATTGCCGGGGATTTCAGAGCACGAGGGAGCGGATTCTACAGTCTTCGCCCAGCATTGCCACGTCGAGAAACCGCAAGGAGACCTTGTCGCCCAGCGTGTGCAGGCCCGGCAATATCGCCAGCGGACGCGCCAGATCGCCCAACAAGGCCGGGGCGATGTAGGTGATCAGTTCATCGACCACGCCGGCCTGCAACAACGCGCCGGTCAGCGTGGCGCCGGCTTCGACCAGCACGTCGTTGCAGTGGAAATCCGTGGCCAACCGCTCCAGCAACAGCCGCAGGTTGAGTTTGCCGTTGACGCGCGACAGCGGCAGCAGCGTGCACTGCGCCTGCAAGCCGCTGTTGCAGGTTTCTTCGCGACTCAAACGTTCGGCGGCTTCCTCACTGGTGGCCAACACCACGTGGCCCGGCAACTGCAGCAGCTTGGCCGCGTGCGGAATGCGGCCGTCGGTGTCGACCACGACGCGCAGCGGTTGCAGGCCGCGATAATCGTCGATGCGTACCGTCAACGCAGGATCGTCGAGCAGCACGGTGCCGATGCCGGTCAACACCGCGCAGCTTTGTGCGCGCCACTGCTGCACGTCGGCGCGCGCGGCCGGGCCGGTGATCCATTGGCTTTCACCGCTCGCCATCGCCGTGCGCGCATCGAGACTCATGCCGACTTTGCAGCGCACGTACGGCAAGCCGCGCGTCATGCGCTTGATGAAGCCGGCATTGATCGCCGCCGCTTGATCCGGCAACAGCGGGCCTTCGACCGCCACGCCGCCGGCGCGCAGCAGCGCGAGGCCCTTGCCGTTCACCAGTGGATTCGGATCGGCCAGCGCGTAAACGACGCGGGCGACGCCCGCCTTCACCAACGCCTCGGCGCAGGGCCCGGTGCGGCCATGATGCGCGCACGGCTCGAGCGACACGTACGCGGTGGCGCCGTTGGCAGCACTGCCGGCCGCCTGCAACGCCTCGATTTCGGCGTGCGCATGCCCGGGCGGCTGGGTAAATCCTTCGCCGACGACGTTGCCGCCCTGCACCAGCACGCAGCCGACAGCCGGATTCGGCCGGGCATGCGACAGTGCCTGGCGGGCCAGCGCGAACGCGCGCTGCATGTAGAGTTCGTCTTGTGTCATCGCCACGGTTGGCACCGCGCTCAGTTGGACTTGGCGTCTTTCTCAGCGCCTTTCTCAGTGCCTTTCTCGGCGTCTTTCTCGATGCTGTCGATCACTTCGCGGAACTCGTTGAGGTCCTTGAAGCTGCGATACACCGAAGCAAAACGCACGTA
>DATJXP010000324.1:0-5804 GCA_035500035.1 Candidatus Acidiferrum sp.
TCATCATCACGATCATGGTGCTCGAATTGAAAGTGCCGGAAGCTGAGCATCTGGCCGATCTGCAGCCGTTGATCCCGAAATTCATCAGCTACGTATTAAGCTTCATTTACGTTGGCATCTACTGGAACAATCATCATCACACGCTGCAGGTGACGCATTCGGTCAGCAGCGGCATCCTGTGGGCCAACCTGCACTTGTTGTTCTGGTTGTCGCTGCTGCCGTTCACGTCGGGGCTGATCGGCGAAAATCATTTCAGCCAGCAACCGATGCTGCTGTACGGTTTCAACCTGCTGTTGTGCGCGGGCGCTTACACGATATTCGCGCGGGCGCTGATCAAGCATCACGGCCACGAATCGCTGCTGGCGCGCGCGTTCGGCAAGGATCGCAAGGGCAATGTTTCACTGGTGTTGTATATCGTTGGCATCGCGTTGACGTTCATCAATCCGTGGTTCGGCTTCGCCACCTATGTCGCCGTCGCGCTGATCTGGCTGGTACCGGACCGTCGCATGCAACGCGCGCTGCAGGAGCAGCATCATGGCTGACAATGCTTTCACCGCGCTGCAACGCCAGCTGCGCGAGTTCGCACGCGAACGCGACTGGGAACAGTTCCACACACCAAAGAACCTAGCGATGGCGCTGATGGTGGAAGCCGCCGAGCTGCAGGAAATCTTCCAGTGGCTGACGCCAGAGCAGAGCGCACACTTGAACGACAAGCAGCGCGCACAGACTGAAGAAGAACTGGCCGACGTGCTGCTCTACCTGTGCCGCCTCGCCGACGTGTTGAACATCGATCTCGCCAGTGCCGCAGCGGCCAAGCTCAAACGCAACGCCGACAAATACCCGGCAGCGCAAGCCAAGGGCAGGGCGGACAAGTACACCGAATACTGAGGAATTGCAGTGCTTTCCTATCGTCACATCTACCACGCCGGCAATCACGCCGACGTGCTCAAACACCTGGTGCTGACCAGCACACTGTTCTACGCCACCCGCAAGGACGCGCCGGTGTTCTACCTCGACACCCATGCCGGCGCCGGGCTCTATCACCTGCAATCGGAACAGGCGCTGCAAACCGGCGAAGCGGGGCAGGGCATCCTCAAACTCGATCAAGCTGCGCTGCTGGCCGGTACCAGCGAAGAGGGTCGCGCCACGCTGCAGTTCCATTTTGATCAGCTCAAGCCGTTCCTCAAACGCCAGCAATATCCCGGCTCGCCACTGCTGGCGGCCGCGGTGCTGCGCCAACAGGATCATCTGCACCTGTGCGAGCTGCACCCGGCCGATTACGAATCGTTGCTGCATCGCGTCGATGGCGACCGCTGCTGTACCTGCGAACAGGCCGACGGCTACCAACGCGCACTGGCCTTGCTGCCACCGGCGCAGAAGCGCGCCGTGGTGTTGATCGATCCGTCGTACGAAGTGAAGGACGACTATCGCAAGGTGGCAAAACTGGTCGGCGGCATCCATCAGCGCATGCGCGGCGCGCAAGTGTTGGTGTGGTACCCGGTGGTGGCACGCGCCGACGTCGATTACATGATCACGTTGCTCGAACGTGGCGGCGTACGCGACCTGTGGCAGTTCGAGTTGGGCGTCGCGCCCGACCAGCACGGCCACGGTCTTACCGCCAGCGGCATGCTGGTGGTCAATCCGCCGTTCACGCTGTCGGCGCAACTGCGGGAAATCCTGCCGGCGCTGCAACAGCAACTGGCGCCCGCCTACGGCCACTGGCTGGTGAAGAACCTCGTCGCCGAATAAGCAAAAAATTACAGTCAAAGCTCTCAAGAGCGCACGGCTTTTTGTCGTTGGGTGTTTACGGATTCCTCTCTTTTCCGGAAGCACCTGCCGTGGTCCTGGACCTGCTAGTTCAACGTCTCGATTTCGTCGCCTTTGCCTGTGGTGGCGCCTGGGCTCTGATCGCCCGCGCCTGTCTCGGCACGGCCCGCCTCAAACATCAGCGCGCGTGGTACTGGCTTGGCTTGTTCGCCGCCGGCCAGGCGCTGATGTGCTGGACCGAAATCGGCCGCTACGACAGTGCGGCCGGCGCCTTGATGGATGTGGCGTCGCCGGCCCTGCTGGTGTTGTCGTTCATGTGCTTGCTCGAATACGCGCGCGAAACGTTCGCTGCCGTCACCGGCCACAAACCCGGGGCCTGGGTCCATGCGGCAGCGCTGGCGATGGCGCTGGCCGGGCCCTTCGTGTCGTCGCATCTCGATCACTGGATCTGGAGCACCCAAGGCGTGCTCGTGTGCGGTCTCGCCGCCTCCGGTTTGCTGATGCTGAGTTTCAAACCGGCCGGCCGCCAGGACGTATGGGCCAAGCGGGCCATCGCGCTGACGTTGATCGCCTACGATGCCGCCTTTGTGCTGCTGGACCACTACGGCGGCGGCGACCATGCCAGCGGACTGTTCGGCAAAGGCCAGATCGGCAACGTGCTGGTGCTGGTATTGCCGTTGATCATCGTGCTGCAGCTGTCGATGGAAGCGATCTTCACCCGCTATCACCTGCTGGCCTTGAAGAATTTCGCCGACATGGCCACGCGCTTCCGCACCGTGGTGCAGGTGCTGGCAGTGCCGGCGGTACTGGTGTTGACGTGGATGGCGGCGGAGAAAGTCGGCAGCAGCCGCGACCAGGTCATGCGCAACGACGTGTTGATGCGCACCCGGCTCGTCGCCGGTTCGGTCGGCAAGGACGACTACGGCCACGTCGCGTGGTCGAAGGATGATCTGCAGAACCAGCACTACCGGGATCTGAAAGAGCTGATGATGTCGCTGCGCATGGCCAACGAAGACTTGCGTTTCGTGCTGCTGAACGGCTTGCGCGACGGCAAGAGCGTATTCGTGGTGGACTCGGAAGCGCCCGATTCGCCCGACTATTCGCCGCCCGGCCAACTGTACGACGAAGCCTCGCCCGGCTATCTCGCCGGCATGGCGTCGCGCCGGCCGTTCGTACTCGGCCCGGTAACCGATCGTTGGGGCACCTGGATCATCGCCTCGGTGCCGCTGCCGGAAGTGCCCGGTGTCGGCCCCACCAATGCCGAGCTCGACATCGCGGCACAAAACTGGAACGCGCTGATCAACGAAGCGCGTGCGCCGGTGCTGTTGATCGCCACGCTGATTTCGCTGTTGCTGATTTCGTATTCGCACGCCAAGGCCAACGATCTCGAATCGCTGTCGCGGCTGCTGATCGCCAAGGAAAACGCCGAAGCCGCCGCCCGCGCCAGGAGCGACTTCCTCGCCGTGATGAGCCACGAAATCCGCACGCCGCTCGGCGGCGTGATCGGCATGCTGGACCTGATGCAGCATTCCCCCGGCGAGGAAGACCGTCAGCACTATCTGCAACTGGCGCAGGGCGGCGCGGAAACCTTGCTGCACATCCTCGACGACATCCTCGACGCCGCCAAGGTGGAATCCGGCAAGCTGGTGATCGAAAGCGTGCCGTTCGCCTTCCACGAACAGATGCGCTACGTGCTGGAAGCAATGCGCGTGCGCGCCGAATCCAAACACATCGAACTGCACTGGTCGCAGGCCGACAACGTGCCTGCATTGGTGATCGGCGATCCGACCCGCATCAAGCAGATCCTGGCCAACCTGCTCAGCAATGCGATCAAGTTCACCAGCGAAGGCGGTGTCGTCGCCACTTTTGCCGCGGAAGCAGCGACGGCGGACAGCTTCACGCTGGTGCTGCGCGTCACCGACACCGGTATCGGCATCGCGCCCGACGTGTTGCCGCGCCTGTTCGAAAAATTCGTGCAGGCCGACGCATCGACCACGCGCCGCTTCGGCGGCACCGGCCTCGGACTTTCGATCATCAAGGGCATGCTCGAACGCATGGGTGGCACGGTGGAGGTCGATAGCGTGGTCGGCAAGGGCACCACGTTCACGGTCAGGATTCCGCTGCAGACCGATGCCGCGCTGATTGCGGATGCCGCCACGCTTCCGGCCTCGGCTGCTCGCGCCGGCGAATTGCGCGGCCTGCGCTTGCTGTGCGCCGAGGACGACGCCGTCAATCGCGAATATCTCGGCTCGCTGCTGGATTCGCTCGGCATCGCATCAGTGTTCGTCGAAAACGGGCTCGACGCCGTCAACTCGCTCAAGCATGAGCGCTTCGACGCGGTGCTGATGGACAACCGCATGCCGGTGATGGACGGCTTCCAGGCCGCGCGTGCGATCCGCGATCCTGCCACCGGCGTGCTGGATCCCGCCATTCCCATCGTCGCCGTCACCGCCAACGCTTCGGCCACCTATCATGACGAATGTCTTGCCGCCGGCATGAACGACTACCTGACCAAGCCGCTGCGCCGCAGCGAGCTGCTGCCTGTGCTGACGCGCATCGCCGCGCAAGCCGGCAAGCAACTAGGTGACGACAACGCGCCCCTGGTCGGTCTCAGCGCCGACGAGCTGATGGCGCAGATCGAAGGCACGGTACCGGCCAATAACGCCGAAGCGGCCCCGTTGCCGAAAGTGGTGGCGATTTTCCTGGAGGAAACTCCGAAGCGCTTGCAGGAAATGCACAAGGCGCTGGCAACCGGCGATTTCGCCACGCTCGGTCGCGCCGCGCACACGTTGAAAGGCAGTTCGCGCTACGTTGCCGCGGAAGACTTGAGCCGGCTGGGCGCCACCATCGAACGCTGCGCCGAAGCCAACGACACCGCCGGCATGTACGAACTGCTCGACGCCGCCGATGCCGAATTCGCGACAGTTCAAGCCAGGCTCGGCGCTGCGTTGAGAGAGGTGGCATGACATGAAATTGCTGATCATCGACGACGATCCGCTCTCGCGCGCCGTACTGCTGGAAATCATCGGCCAGCAACCGGAGCTCGAAGTGCAGGAGGCCGGCAACGGCGTGGAAGCGCTCGACGTTCTCCATACCGGTTTTCGCCCCGATCTGTGCCTGCTCGACTTGCAGATGCCGGAAATGGGCGGCATCGAATTGTTGCAACGCATGCGCGTGCATGCCGACTACCGCAACCTGAAAGTGGTGGTGACCTCGGCTTCGCGCGAACGCAGAACGATCGAAACGCTGTCGAAGCTGCAGATATCGGGTTACCTGCTGAAGCCGTTCGACATCGCCAAGAGCCAGGTCATGCTGCAGCAAGTGCTGGCGGCCGGGCCGGTTGCACCGAAACCGGTACGCAAACCGGCGAAACTGTCGCTGCTCGCGGTGGACGACGATCCAGTGGTGCGTACCTTTATCACCGAATACGTGCTATCGACCTCGGATTGGGACGTGCAACTCGCCAGCGACGGCAACGAAGCCTTCGAATTGCTGTACGGCGGCTTGCGGCCCGACCTGATCGTCACCGATCTCAACATGCCGAAAGCCGACGGCATCAGCCTTATCGGCCGCATTCGCAAGGATCGCAATTTCGCCAATCTGCAAGTCGCGGTGGTTTCCGGCGACAGGAATCCGGATGCCGAAACCCAGCTGGCGGACCTGAACGTGTTCTCGTGGTTGCAGAAGCCGGTGACCAACGGCCAGATGGACGTGCTGTTCGACCGTGTCCGCCGTCGCGCGAGTTGACGCGGGCTACGCGACGCTCAAGATCATCTGCACGTCGTCGATGACTTGACCGCCAAGGCGGAAGCGGTCGCGCAACACGCCTTCTTCGACAAAACCCAGGCGCTGGTACAACGCGCGCGCCGCCGTGTTGCCGGCGAACGTGCTGAGGCTGATCCATTGCAGCGACGGTTGCTCCCTGGCAAAGGCGATCGCCGTCTGCATCAAGCGTTCGCCCAGGCCCTGCCGGCGCCATGGCCCTTCGATGCCGATGCCGAGTTGGCAGCGATGCAGGCCCGCATGCAGTGCATCAC
>DATJXP010000325.1:0-17207 GCA_035500035.1 Candidatus Acidiferrum sp.
TTCGTTGAGGCTGCCGGCGACCGGATTCTTCAGCGCGGCCTGGCGCACCAGCGCGCGGAAAGTTTCGATGTCGGCCGGCGTCAGCGGCGTTGATGACGTGACTGCCGGCGCATGATCGAACAGCAGCACGGCCGCGGCAACGACCAGCACCAGCGCTGCCGCCAGTACGCCCGCCATCACTTTTGCCAAAGTCCGCATGTCCGTGTTCCACCCGCTCAATCAATCCGGATTATAGGGACTGGCCTTGGTATAGTGCACTCCAGGCCTTGCGGGATTCGTCATGCACACCGGTATCAGTCTCATCACCACCGTCGCCGCCAGCTTCGCGCTGGCGCTGGCGCTGGGCCTCGTCGCCAACCGGCTGAAACTGCCGACGCTGGTGGGCTATCTGATCGCCGGCATGCTGGTGGGCCCGGCCACGCCCGGCCTCATCGTCGATCTGGCGCTGTCGCAGCAATTGGCCGACATCGGCATCATCCTGCTGATGTTCGGCGTTGGCCTGCACTTCTCGCTCGGCGACTTGCTGCAAGTGCGGCGCCTCGCGGTGCCCGGCGCGTTGACCGGCATCGCAGTGGCGACCTTGCTCGGCTTCGCGCTGGCGCAGTGGTGGCACTGGGGCATCGGTGCCGGCTTGGTGTTCGGCCTGTGCCTGTCGGTCGCCAGCACCGTGGTGCTGATGCGTGCGCTCGAACAGCAAGGCATTCTGAAATCGGTCAACGGTCATATCGCCATGGGCTGGCTCATCGTCGAAGACCTGGCGATGGTATTGGTATTGGTATTGCTGCCGCCGCTGGCCGGCACGCTCGGCGGCCATACCGATGCCGCTGCCGGCGCGTCGTTGTGGCAAACGCTGCTGGTGACCTTGCTGAAAGTCGCGGTATTTCTGGTGCTGATGCAAGTGGCCGGCCGCCGCGTGTTTCCGTGGCTGCTGGCCTATGTCGCCGGCAACGGCTCGCGCGAACTGTTCACGTTGACGGTGATCGCGGTGGCGGTCGGCATCGCGTTCGCGTCGTCACAATGGTTCGGCGTGTCGCTGGCGCTCGGCGCCTTCTTCGCCGGCATGGTGATGCGCGAATCGCCGCTCAGCCATCGCGCCGCCAACGAGTCGCTGCCGTTGCGCGATGCGTTCTCGGTGCTGTTCTTCGTCTCGGTCGGCATGTTGTTCGATCCGCACGTGCTGCTGCAGCAACCGCTGCGCGTGCTGGTGGTGGTCGCCATCATCCTGCTGGGCAAACCCACGGCAGCGTTTCTGCTGGTGGCGACCTTCCGTTATCCGCTCAACACCGCATTGACGGTGGCGGCCGGCTTGAGCCAGATCGGCGAGTTCTCGTTCATCCTCGCCGCGCTCGGCCGCGAATTCGGCCTGCTGCCGGCCGATGCGATGAACCTGGTGCTGGCCGGCGCGCTGATCACGGTGTCGATCAACACCTTCGTGTTCCGCTCGGTGGAACCGGTGCAGCGCTGGATCCGCACCCGCACGCCGCTGGTGCGCCTGCTGGAAAAACCCGACGACCCGCTGGCCGAGCTGCCGATGACGATCCAGTCGTCGGAAGTCACCGGCCACATCGTGCTGATCGGCTACGGCCGCGTCGGCGGCCGCATCGGCAAGGCGCTGCTCGACAAACACATCACCTTCGTCGTCGCCGAGCAGAACCGCGAAATCGTCGAGAAATTACGCGCGCAAGGCATCAAGGCCGTGGCCGGCGACTCGGCTGAACCGGCGGTGCTGATCCAGGCCCACGTCGCCCGCGCCAAAACCCTCGTCATCACGCTGCCCGACACGCTGCACGTGCCGCACATGGTCGAAGTCGCCCGCATGCTGAACCCCGACATCGAAGTGCTGGTGCGCGCCAACAGCGAAGAAGCGCTCGCGCTGCTCGCCAAATCCAACATCGGCGACGTCTTCCTCGGCGAGCAGGAAGTGGCGAACAGCATGGCGGAGAAGTTGCTGTCCCACAAATGAGGAATGGGCGCCCTAGCCAATGTCCAAGGCGGGCTCGGGAGCTGCCGCATGCAGCGCCCTGTCGCGAAACCCTTGCGGGCCGCTGGCGACCAACGAAACCATGCAGTATCTTCGCCGCTCTTTTTTCAACAGCAGGAACGCCACCATGACCCAATTCACGAATGTCACCGTCATCAAAGCCGCCAACGTTTATTTCGACGGCAAGGTCGCCAGCCGCACCGTGCTGTTTGCCGACGGCAGCAAGAAAACGCTCGGCCTGATGCAACCGGGCGAGTACGAATTCGGCACCGCGCTGGCGGAAGACATGGAAATCCTTGCCGGCGAACTCGACGTGCTGCTGCCCGGCAACAAGGACTGGAAACATTTCACCGGCGGCACCAGTTTCCATGTGCCGGCCAATGCCAGCTTCAAGTTGAAAGTCAGCAAGCTCACCGACTACTGCTGTTCGTATCTGAAATAAGCTATCTGGCGCCCTCGCCCGCGCCTGGTAACGGGCGCTTGCCAAACGCGATTTAGCGATAGAATCGACACCGCTTTAGCCTCCGCATGACAGCAAGACCACTACAAAAACGAGACAGAGGAAAACTCCATGTTCAGACCGACTTTCCGTACGCTTGCCACCGCCACTGCTCTCGCTGCTGCCATGTTGGCAGTGGGCGCATGCAGCAAAGCTCCCGAACCGAAAACCGAAGCCGCTGCGCCTGCAGCACCGGCTGCACCCGTTTGTGATCGCGCCTGCTTGATCGGTGTTGCCCAGAGCTATGTCGCCGCCATCGTCGCGCACGATCCGTCGAAAGCGCCGCTGGCCGCCAACGTCGCCTTCGTCGAAAACGTCACCAAAAAGAAACCGGGCGAAGGCCTGTGGCAGGACGCGGTGAAAGCGCCGAGCACGTTCGCCATCACGGTGCCGGATGAAACCAACGAAACCGTCGGCTACCTGGCCATGATGACGCGCATGGCGCCGCCGCAGGCACCGCAAGGCGCTTCGCCGGCGCAGATCGCCGAAGCCGCCAAGGGCGCGCCGACCGAACAACCGGTGATGGTCGCCTTCCGCCTGAAGCTGGACGCCAGCGGCAAGATCGCCGAAGCCGAACATCTGCTGACCGGCGTGCGCGAAGGCCAGCTGGCCAACTTGCAGACTCCGCGCGAAGGCATCTTCACCGAGCTCGCCGCCGACCAGCGCCTGCCGCACGACAAGCTGATCGCCATCGGCAAGACCTATTACGACGCGCTCGACGACAACAACGGCGAACTGGCCCCGTTCGCACCCGACTGCGAACGCCACGAAAACGGCATGATCACCGCCAGCGGCAATCCGGCACCGAACCGTCCGGCGATTCCGGGCACCGCACCGCCGCCGGCCAACGTCGCACCGGTGGCACGCGACTGCAAAGGCCAGATGAACAGCGGCACGTTCCAGTACATCGACCGCATCGAGAACCGCCGCGTATTCGCCGCCGATCCGCAGACTGGCCTGGTGATGGGGCTGTCGCACTTCCGTCATCCGATGACCAACCTGCCGTACAAGGTCAAGCACGTCGACGGCTCGGAAACCGAAACCACCAAGGCCACCATGGCGTTCGCGCCGTTCGATCTGCCGGCCGCCCACATCTTCAAGGTGGGTGCCGACGGCCAGATGCACGAGATCGAAGCGATGGGCTTCACCACCGGCTACAACTCGCCGACGGGGTGGGAGCAGTAAGCCACGACATCATTGTTGTTTGAAACAAAGGCGCTCCAGTGGAGCGCCTTTTTACTTTTATCACTACGCCTTCGGAATACTCGCATGACTCGCGATCGCTACCATGCTCGAGGTTCAGAAACTGAATTCGAACCTCTTTCGCGCGGTCGCGTATTGCGCAACAAGCTCGGCATTTGCCGTGTCTTCGAGATGCAAGCGGCTGAGTCGCAAGCGCTGGAGTCAGTACAGGAGTGGGCACTCGATCATTTCGACCACAACCATCGTTTCACTGCCAAGGATTTGCAGCGTTTACATCGCCAGTGGTTGGGTGGCATCTACGACTGGGCTGGCATCTACCGCGGTGTCAATGTCTCAAAAGGTGGCTTTATGTTCGCCGCATCCAGGCAGGTGCCACGCTTGATGGTCGAACTCGAACGCAAGGTGTTGAGAAAACACACTCCTTGCGCTGGCATGAGCCATGATCAACTGGCCAAGGCACTGGCCCACGTACATGCCGAACTGGTACTGATCCATCCATTTCGCGACGGCAACGGCCGCTGTGCCCGTCTGCTGGCTTTGTTGATGGCGCTGCAAGCCGGCTTGCCGACACTGGATTTTTGGAGTTTTGCCGGGCGTGGCAAGCGACGTTATTTCACTGCGATTCAGTCCGCCATGGCTGGGGACTATGCACCGCTGACAGCTTGCTTTGCCAAAGTGATCAAGCGGACTTGCGCGGCTTTTGAGGAATCGGCTTGATGCCCGTCTCGCTGAAGGGTTTGCGTATGCCTTCCACAGCCGACGAGCTAGCAGCCGCAAGGCGCAAGGCGCGGACACGGGTGGCTGGATCGCCTAACCAGGTATTCTGTTTACGTAGTGAGGACATGCCCAATTGTCTGGGGATTTAATGGCGAAATGCAAGACAACCAACGAAAAGGTCCGCAGCAGATTATCAATAGCATCGAAACCGGATGGGGCACATCTATCCTCAACACGCGATTACCGGTAAATCATCCCACCGCGTAGTGTAGCGTGGCGACAGGAAATCGCGCTTCATCGCCCACTGCGGCTGGATACCTGCGTTGGCCAACGTCAGTGTGTGCTTGCCGTAGCGATGATTGACCCGATCGAGCATCTGCATCAATCGCTGTGATTGCTCCGACTGGGTTGCGCTGAACAGATCGCGCTGTTCGAACTTGCGCGTGTGCACATCGACCAGACCCATGCCGGCCTTGCGGTAGCGCAGGCCGCGCTGGAACACCTGCTGCATCGCCAGCGTCGCGTAGTGCGCAACCATTCGCGTATCGTCGGTGAAATGCGGCAGTTCGATCCAGTTTTGGCGCCGCACGAAATCGCCACTGACATCCTTGCGTTCGACGAACACCCACAACTGTTTCGCCACGCCATCTTGCGCCCGCAATTTTTCGCACGCACGCGCCGCGTAGGCGCTGACGGCCTGCTCCAGTTCGTGCAGTTCGGTGACCTGCCGGCTGAAGCTGCGGGTGCAGATGATGTCCTTGCGCGGTTCGCGCTCGAGTTCGAGATCGAGACAGGGTTCGCCGTTCAGCTCGCGCAACGTGCGTTCGAGCTCGACGTTGAAGCGGCGGCGCAGCCACTTGGGGTCGGCATCGACCAGTTGCAGGATGGTGGTGATGCCGAGTTTGGCCAACTGCTCGGTCAAGCGGCCGCCAATGCCCCACACTTCCACCGGGCTCAGGCGCGCCATCAGCCAGCGCCATTTGTCCGGCGTATCGAGCACGCAGACGCCATCGAGTTTCTTGATCTTCTTGGCGGCGCGATTGGCCAGCTTGGCCAGCGTCTTGGTCGGCGCCAGTCCGACGCAGGCCGGCATGCGCGCGCTGCGCCACAGCGTGTCCTTGATCGCCTTGCCGTGCGCATGCAGATCGGACGTCTGCACGCGCAGAAACGCTTCGTCGATCGAATAGACTTCCAACTCGGTGGCGAACGGCTCCAGCAGTTGCATCACGCGCGCCGAGATATCGCCGTACAGTTCGTAGTTGCTGGAAAAAATTTTCACCCGGTGTTTTTCCAGCAGACTGCGCACCTGGTAATACGGCTGCATGCCGGGGATGTCGAGCGCCTTGGCTTCGGCATTGCGCGAAATGATGCAGCCGTCGTTGTTCGACAGTACCACCACCGGTTTGCCGGCGAGCGACGGATCGTATATCTGCTCGCAGGAAGCGTAGAACGTATTGCAATCTACCAGTGCGAACATAGCCGGTTCACCACGAAGGTAACGACGCCGTGGACGACGAGATCGAGTTCGCCATCGAGCGGAATCGGCGGATAGCCGGCAGCGGCGGCGCACAACTGCTTGCGGCGCTTGTCGAGCAGTTTGCAGGTCAATTCGCCGTTGACAGCGGCAATCACCACGTCGCCCTGTTTCGGCTTCAGGGAGCGATCGACGATCAGCAGCGCCTTGTCCATGATGCCGGCCTCGACCATCGAGGTGCCCGAGGCCCGCGCGAAGAAAGTGGCGGCCGGATGTTTGATCAGGTGTTCGTTGAGGTCGAGCCAGTCGGCGATGTAGTCGTCGGCTGGCGACGGAAATCCGGCCGGCACGCTCGCGGCATACACCGGCAGCGACTGTCGGCTGGCGGGAAACCGGGGTTTGAGCAATTCGACTTTCATGGCGGCAGTACGCAATACGGGAGGAGATTGTGCGCCTGCGATTTGACAGCGGCAAGACACCGGGCTGGAGTAAAATGACGGCTTTGCTCGACCGGATTGGAAGTCCCTCTTTTGTCCTCCTCGTCTGATACCACCCGCGGCCTGCTGTGGGGCCTGTTCGGCATTGCCACCTTCAGCCTGACACTGCCCGCCACCCGCGTGGCGGTGACCACGTTGCATCCGTTGTTTGCCGGTGCCGGGCGCGCCGTCGTTGCCGCGATCGCGGCCGCGTTGTATTTGTGGCTGAGCCGGCAACGCTGGCCGACGCGCGGCGAATGGCGCGCACTGGCACTGGTGTCGCTCGGCGCGGTGGTGGGATTTCCGATCTTCATCGCGCTGGCGATGCAGCAGGCCGACGCCTCGCACGGCGGCGTCGTGCTCGGCATCCTGCCGTTGATGACGGCGGCGGCCGGTGCGCTGCTTTATCGCGAGCGACCGTCACCGCTGTTCTGGTGGCTGGCGCTGTGCGGCAGTGCGCTGGTGCTGGCGTACTCCCTGCTGCACAGCCACGGCGCGTTGCAGTGGGGCGATCTGTCGTTATTGTTGGCCGTGCTGTGTGCCGCCATCAGCTACGCGGTCGGTGCGCGACTGGCTCAGAACCTCGGTGGCTTGCAGGTGATTTCGTGGGCGCTGGTGCTGGCGTTACCGCTGTTGTTATGGCCGGCACTGCACTATGCACCGGACTCCTTGCAGCAACCACGCGCGGTATGGATCGGGTTCCTGTACACCTGCTTCGTCAGCCAGTTTCTCGGCTTCTGGCCGTGGTACAAGGGATTGGCGCTCGGCGGTATCGCGCACGTCAGCCAGGTGCAGCTGCTGCAACCGTTTCTCACCGTGCTCGCCGCAGCATTATTGCTGGGCGAGCCGCTGGAGCTGCTGACACTGGTGTTTGCCGTGCTGGTGGTGCTGGTGGTGGCGCTCGGCCGCAAGTTGCGCTGAATCGCGCACTTGCGGCGTCCACCCCGTTACCCGTTATTTGACGATCAACTGCTGAGGGGGATTGCTGCCTTCCACGAAATAAATCGCGGTGCCAACTTTCTTCATCCTGACGATGCCCTGCGGGTTCGAGAAACCGCACTCGCCGTTGTTGTCCGTCAACGCCACCGCGCTGAACACGCCGGTGGAAGGTTCGTATTGCCAGATGCCGGTTTCATAGCCACCGGCGGCCGGGCAGTTCGGGTCCGTCTTGGGACCTTGATACTGCGTGTAAGTGCCATCGGCGCTCAGTGTGGCCCATGAGGTGGGGCTATCGGACGAAGTCCAAGTGCCAATCAAGTCGCTGAGCGCCGGGGTCGTGAACGGAGGCGGTGTGCTGAGGTTGTTGATGCTGGTCAGATCCAGCCGGAAGTCATTGGTGCCGGGCACCTTGTTGAGCTCGGCGTAGTAAATCAGGTTGCCTACCTTGAGATTGGGCAGCACCACTTTGCCGGTGGCCGGGTAGTACACCGCATCGACGCCGGAAGCGCTTGCCAGCGAGGACAAGGACGCAGCGATTGCAAGGCACAGAATTCGGGGAAAGCGCATGAATATCTCCTAGTGGGGTCAAGGTATTGGAATGCAATTGAAGCCTAGCTCATGTGGCGACAAACCGCGACAAAGATTGTTTGCTCTGCCAGCAAGCAGCAGGCCGGCATCGCGGTTGACGCGGCTCTTTGCCGTGCCGGTGGCGATGATGGTAGCGTTGCTGCCAGGGTTGCATCGAACGGGAACCGTCATGGCCATCGCGCACCGCAGTGAATTGCATTTCTCCCATCGCAGCGGCTGGCTGCGCGCCGCCGTGCTGGGCGCCAACGACGGCATCGTCTCCACTGCCTCGCTGGTACTGGGGGTGGCGGCGGCGCATGCGTCGCGCGGCGACGTACTGGTGGCCGGCATCGCCGCCCTGGTGGCCGGTGCGATGTCGATGGCGGCCGGTGAATACGTATCAGTCAGTTCGCAAGCCGATACCGAAGCGGCCGATCTGCGGCGCGAGGCGCGCGAGCTGGCCGAGAACCAGGAATTCGAACGTCTCGAATTGACCAACATCTACATCAAGCGCGGCCTCGACAAACCGCTGGCGGAACAAGTGGCGACGCAGTTGATGGCGCACGACGCACTCGGTGCCCATGCCCGCGACGAGCTTGGTCTGTCGGAATTGCACACTGCCAGGCCGTTGCAGGCGGCGCTGGCTTCCGCGCTCACCTTCGCGCTCGGCGCGGTACTGCCGCTGCTGCTGGCCTGTGTGGCGCCGATGGACCATATCGATCCGGTGGTGGCCGGCGGTTCGCTGTTGACGCTGGCGATACTGGGAGCGTTGGCCGCCAATGCCGGCGGCGCGCCGTTATGGAAAGGCGCGACCAGGGTGTTGGTGTGGGGAGCGCTGGCGATGGCGGCAACGATGGCGATCGGCTCGCTGTTCGGTACCCATGCAGCGTAGGCGATGCGAGCGGCCTGACCGCAGCGTCAGGTGCCGGTCTGCAACTGGCGCAGGTAGCGGCGGGTCTTGAAGTAGAACCTGACGTTCTTCTCCCACCGCTTGAACAATGGAGCGCGGTTGCCATAACGGCACGGAAACCGCTGCGGCGCCACTGCTTCCAGCATCTGCTGCCAACTGTCGTCGCGCTCGTAGCCGTATTGCTCGAGATCGCTCTGCAACGACGGAAATTCCTGCAACTGCGCCTTTACCCGCGACAGATGCAGATGCCATTTGCCAAGCGAGGCGGTGTCCACCGCGCGCAAACCGTTCAATGCTTCCTCCGCTTCCCTGACCGGCCTGGCGTACTTGCTGAATTCGGAAAACACGTGCTTGAACACCAGGAAACGGAATCGCCGCAGGATCTGCTGCTGCACGCCGTCCGGATCGCGTACCAGTTCTTCGTAACGGATCTGCAGGAAACGCGGATGCCCCAGCAGCGCGCGGCTGGCGCGTTCGCAATCCTTCCAGATGCGGTAATTGGAAAAGTAACCGCGGATCGCCTTGTGCCGGCTGGCGACGACGGCACGGGGATCGCGCAGGATGTGGATCACGTGCAGCGTGGGGTCCGATTCCAGCAGCGGTTGCACGTGCAGAATGTCGGTCGGATGTTTACTGAGTACGGCACCACTCTGGGTGGCGAACTGCCGGAAGATGCTGAATTCGAACGGCGTGCGTTCGCTGAAATCGAAGCAGTTGCCCATCAATTCCAGCAGCAGCGTAGTGCCGCTTCTGGGGCAACCGACGATGTGCACGCGTTGAAACTGTTCCATTTTGACCACTGCTGATTTGACCGGAATCCATGACAACGAACACCGGCGGCTTCGGTTTACGCCGGCGCCAAAAAAATCCCCTGCCTCAGCCGCAGGGGGAAAATTATGGAAAACCGCCGCACACGAGTGGCCCCATCCCGGCAAGTTTGCTATGGTGCCGCCCGTCCTAAGGGGTGGATTCCGGCATGTGCCGGGATTCTGAGATCAAACCCTTTGAACCTGAACCAGTTAATACTGGCGTAGGAATAGGCAGTCGCTGTTTCCGTCTTGCAGGGTCCGTGCCGGTCGTTACCGGCGATGCGGTCCGTGCGTGACGGCTCGACACTTTCTCCGTCGTACTAACTGTGTTGTTGCAACCTGATCAGTTAGTCATGTTTTGGAGAAAGGTTATGAACCGCTGCTTTTTACCTAACTTCCAGCTTGAGCGCTCGCTGCTCGCGAGCGTGGCGTCCGCACGCACTGGTACTGTGCTGCTGGCACTTCCTGCTGTCGTTGCGGCGTTGCCGCTGCACGCGCAAACCGCGCCTGGCATCGAGGAAATCGTCGTCACCGCCGATTTCCGCCAGGACAAGCTCGACAACATCCCCGCCAGCATCAGCGTGCTCGATGCCAAGCTGATCCGACAGAAGAATGCGCTGCACCTGGAAGACGTGCTGGCCGATGCGCCCAACGTCAACTTCGACGCCGGCGCCTCGCGCGCGCGCTACTTCCAGCTGCGCGGCATCGGCGACACCGAGCAGTTCGTCGAACCGTTGAACGCTTCGGTCGGCATGCTGATCGACGGCGTCGATTTCACCGGACTCGGTGCCGCGGCGATGCTGTACGACATCGAACAGGTGGAAATCCTGCAAGGTCCGCAAGGCACGCGCTACGGCTCCAACGCGCTGGCCGGCCTGATCAACCTGCAAAGCAAGGCGCCGACCGACAGTTGGACCTACGGCCTGCAACTGCAAGGCGAGAACTACAACGGCCGCGGTTTCGCCGGCTATGCCGGCGGCCCGCTTGGCGACGGCGTCGGGTTCCGGGTCGCGGCGCAGCGGGTGCAGAGCGACGGCTTCGGCTTCAACACCTACCTGCACCGTCCGACCAACGACCGCGACGAACAGACGCTGCGCGCCACGCTGCAATGGCAAGCCTCGCCGACGTTGCAGTTCACCGTGCACGGCGGCGTCATCGATGCCGACAACGGCTACGACGCCTTCTCGCTCGACAACAGCCGCAACACTTTGAGCGACCAGCCCGGCCGCGATACCCAGTTGTCGCGTTTCGTCAGCGCCCAGTTGCAAAGCACCGCATTCGATGCGTTCACGCTGGAACTGCTCGCCACTTACGCCAAGTCACATGTGCATTACGGCTACGACGAAGACTGGGTCTATGCCGGCTTCGACCCGAACGGTTATGAATCCACCGATCTTTATTTGCGCGATCACTTGAGCCGCAGCGGCGAACTGCGCCTGCTGTCAACACCGCAGGGCGCGCTGTTTAATGGCCGCACGTCGTGGATCGCCGGCCTCTATACGTTGACGCAGGACGTCGATCTGCACCGCATCTACACGTATCTGCCGAGCGACTTCTTCAGCAACCACACGATGCGCCGCCACGCGGCCTATGCCGATACCACCACCACGCTGACCGAGCGCTGGTCGTTCGATGCCGGCCTGCGCGCCGAACGCTACACTGCCGACTACAGCGACTCCGACGCCGTGCGGTTTTCGCCCGGCGAAACCCTGTGGGGCGGCAAGCTGGCGCTGAACTACCGCACCGACGGTCACCAGTTGCTGTACGCCAGCGTCTCGCGCGGCTACAAGAACGGCGGCTTCAACACCGATGGCACGCTCGACGCCGACCTGCGCCAGTACGGCAGCGAATCGCTGGTCAACTACGAAATGGGCTTCAAGGGATCGTTGCTGGACGGGCGCGCGCATCTGCGTACCGCACTGTTCTACATGGACCGCAAGGACGTACAGATCTCGAGCTCCACCGTGCGCTTGCGCAGCGACGGCAGCAGCGAGTTCATCATCTACACCGGCAACGCCGCCGCCGGCTACAACCGCGGCGCCGAATTCAGCGGCGATTTCGCCGCCAGCGACAGCGTGCGCTTGTACGGTTCGCTCGGCCTGCTCGACACCGCGTACAAGAACTTCATCAACTCGGCCGGCGACAATCTCGACGGCCGCGCGCAGGCGCAGGCGCCGCGTTACCAGTACACGCTGGGCACGACCTGGCAGTTGCCATCATCGTTGAGCTTCGACATCAACGTGCAAGGCCGCGGGGCCTACTACTACTCCGACAGCCACGACCAACGCTCGAATCCATACGACTTGCTGAACTCCAGCCTGACCTGGCGTGAGCACCAGTGGCAGGTGACGCTGTGGGGCCGCAACCTCACCAATATCGATTACCCGGTGCGCGGTTACTACTTCGGCAACGACCCGCGCGACGACTACGCCAATCACCTTTACACGCAGCTCGGCGAGCCGCGGCGTTTCGGCGTGACGGTGAACCTGGATTTCTGACCCGGGTTATTTGACAGGCAGCGAAGGCGGTGGCGGCTGGCCGGGGAAACTCTGCAGCGAGGAGTCGATCTTTGCCCACGCCGGCGCCGACGCCGTCCAGATGTTGACTTGCGGCGTCACTTGCGACGGATCGTCGAGCGTGCCGACCCGCAACACCAGGAAGGCCGGCCGCTCGTCCGCTGCACCCATCACGTGTACGCCGCACACCGGGCAGAAATACCGGTGCATGTGGTTGCCGCTGTCGGCGAGCGCGGCGTGATCCTGCAGCTTGCCGGTGACTTTCACCGCCGCCTTCGGCACCACCATGTTGACGGTGGGCGAACCGGCCGCCAGTTTCTGGCATACCTTGCACCAGCACATGCGCACCATCAGCGGTTCCGCGCTCACTTCGTAACGCACCGCACCGCAATAGCAGCCGCCTTGCATGACTTTCATGTTGAACTCCCGTTGCCTGTGGTTATTGGAGCCAGCCGATGATGAGCCCCATCAAGGTAAAGCTGACGGTCCAGTAACTGCCGTTGATGAGCATGTATTTGAACGACCTGCCTTCGAACATCGCATTGACCGCCACCGCGAAGGCGATCCACGGCAGCCCGGTGAGAAAACCGAACAGCGTACCCAATGCCGCGCCCTTGCCGGCGCCGATGAATGCCGCCAGACAGCTGGACATCAACCACTCGAGCACGAAGGTGACGATCAACAGGCGCGCCATTTTCGGTTTCGGCGCATCTTTCATCTTTGCCGGGTCCATGCCGATCGCCAGCATCCACGCCTTGCCGAACAAGGGGCCATACCACAGTGCGCCCAGCACGAAGCAGACGAGCGTGGCGCCCAGCACTGCCAGCCAGTTGATGGTTACGTTGTCCATGAGCTCCTCCTTTGTTGTTGGTATTGTCGTTGGATCGTTGTTGGCGAGCGTGGCCGATCAATCCAATATCACATGCGGCACGAAGCGCGATGTGTTGCGGGTGATGGGACTGTCGTCTTCGCGCAAACCGATGCCGGCCGCTTCGCCGCCGATCACCCAACTGCCGACCAGCGCGTGCACCTGCTTGCCGCTGCCTGCGTCGGTGAACACCGGCAATGGATTCAGTCGTTGTCGTACGAAGCCACCGTCATTGTATGGCCCGTCTTCGGCACTGCGGTTGCCGGCCAGATCGCGCAGCTCGACGTTGGCGCCTTCGCGCGAGTAGATCGGTTTGCGCGCCCAACCGGGCGGCAATGGCGCACTGCCGTCATCGAACTGGCACTCGAGCAGGTTGGGATGACCGGGATGTCGCTGCCACAGCAGCGGCAAAATACCTTTGTTCGACAGCAGCAGTTTCCACGGCGGTTCGATGAACTGCGTCGGCGACGTCAGCAGCACCGGCGCGAAATCCTCCTGCAGCATGAACTCCCACGGATACAGCTTGAACAGGGCCTTGATCGGCGCACCGTCGTCATCGACGAACTGGCCACCGGCCTCGCCGATGCTTTCGGTTGCCACGAAGCGCGTCGCAAGTCCTGCCTGCGCCGCGCAATCCATCAGGTAATTGACGTTGCCGCGATCTTCGCTGCTTTGATCGACGCAGCTGAAATGCAGCGGCCGCGGCAGCTTCATGCCGCCGAAGGCCCAGATCAGTTTTTCCTGGATCGAATTGAACTGGTCGGTGGCTTCCGGCAGCAGTCCGGCTTCGAACTGCTGCTCCAGCCACATCCACTGGAAGAAGCCGGCTTCGAACAACGAAGTCGGTGTGTCGTAGTTGAGCTCGAGCAGCTTGGGCGGCAGGCGTCCGTCGTAGCTGAGATCCATGCGGCCATACAGCGACGGTTGCTGGCGTTGCCAGCTGTTGGCGAGGTAATCCCAGTACGCGGTGGGGATTTGCAATTTGGCCAGCAGCTCGTCGCTGCGCAGCACTTCAGGCACCAGTTCCATTGCCATCGCGTGCAGTTCGCTAGTAGCGGATTCCAGCTGGTCTTCGATCTGGGTCCAGCTGAACTGGTAGTACGCGTCATCGATCCAATACGGTTCACCGTCGATGGTGTGATAGTCGAAGCCGACCGACTCGGCATAGTCGCGCCAATCGGGACGTTCCGCAATGCGTCGGCGTTGCATGAGGACTCAGCTGCCGCTGCCGGACATGCGTGCGGCAGTGCCGCCGAAACCGCCGCTGCGGGTGATATGGCCGTTTTCCAGCGAGCGAACGCTGTCGGGATTCACTGACACGTTGCCGCTGCGCCTGGCCACCGGTTCGTTGTTGGCGGTGCGGAAGGTGTCGTCGTCGCGCGCGCGGTACAACGGTTGCGCCGGCACATAGCCATTGGCGCCGCGTATCGAATCGGCGACACCACCGGTAACGATCATCGGCTGCGGCCGGTTGAACATCTGCGCCGCCAGGTAGCCCATCATCAGCGGCATGAAGTACGAACCGCCGGAATGCTGATATGGCGCCACTTCGCACTGGTTGTAGCCGAAATCGGCTTCGCACTCGGCGCGCGACATGTAACGGGGCGCCACCTGCGCGTGCTGCTGACGCGCCTGGTTGTAGTCGATCTGGCACTGCGCGGCCAGTTCCGGATGTTGCTGCGTGCATTCGGCGACGTCGCGATAGACCACGGCCGGCACCGTGTTGTCGCTGCAACCGGCCACCAGCAACGTGGTGGCCGGCACCATCAGGATCAAGTGGGCGGAGCGGCTGCGTTTGCGCGGATGCTGCGACATGGCACGCTCTCCGTCAGTAGCTCATGGCCGCGGCATTGATCAGTCCGACCGCGATGCTGAGACTGGCCGTCAATACACCGGAAGCCATTTCGCCCTGCGCGATGCGCTCCGGCAGATGCGGCAGCAACGCGCGCAGGATCACGAACGTCAACGCCTGCACCACCAGCGCCACCAGGCTCCAGATGATGCAGTCCATGATGCCGAGCGCCTGGGTGATGACGGAAGCCAGTGGCAGCGCAAACCCGATCAACGCGCCGCCCAGCGCCACCGCCGCCGCATTGTTGTTGGCCTTGACCAGCGCCATCTCGTCATGCGGCGTCAGCCACGTGTAGAGCCGCCAGAACACCAGCAGCAACACCAGGCCCAGCGCGAAATAGCCGAGAAAATACGGCAGCAGCGACAACGATTCGAAGGTGGTATCCAGCAAGACGTGCATGATGACGCTCCTCGATCCGTTGCCGCTGTTTATCGTTTACAACACCGCCGCGATCGCGTTGACCAGGTAGTCGATGTTCTTGTTGTTGATGCCGGCCACGTTGATGCGGCTGGAACCGACCAGGTAGATGCTGAACTCGCCGACCAGACGCTTGACCTGTTCCGGCGTCAGGCCGAGGAACGAGAACATGCCCTTCTCGTGCTGGATGAACGAGAAGTCGCGGTTGACGCCTTTGGCTTTCAGCTTGGCGACCAGCATGGCGCGCAGGCTGTTGATGCGATCGCGCATTTCGGTCAGTTCGGCGTCCCACTCGGCTTTCAGTTTGGCATCGTCGAGAATCATGCCGACCAAGGCCGCGCCGTGCGCCGGCGGCACCGAATACATTTCGCGCGCGGTGCCGATGATCTGGCTGCCGGAGGCTTCGGCGGCAGCCGCACTGTCTGCAACCACCAGCACGGTGCCGGTGCGCTCGCGGTACAGGCCGAAGTTTTTCGACATCGATGCAGCGACGATCAATTCGGGGAGTTTTTCCGCCATCAATCGCACGCCGTAAGCGTCTTCCACCAGACCATCGCCGAGCCCTTGATAGGCAAGGTCGATGAACGGCGTGAAGCCTTGCTTCAGCGCGGCGTCGGTCACTGCCTGCCACATGTCCTTGCTCAGGTCGGAACCGCACGGGTTATGACAGCAGCCATGGATCAGCACCATGTCGCCTTTGCCGGCACCTTTGAGCTTGGCCATCATCTCGTCGAACTTGATCGAGTGTTTGGCATAGTCGTAGTACGGGTAGGTTTCCAGCTTGAGACCGGCACTGCCGAGCAACGGAATGTGGTTGGCCCAGGTCGGATCGCTGACGAAGATACGGGTACCAGGCGCGCTGTTGGCGACGAATTCGGCCGCGACGCGCAACGCGCCGGAACCGCCGGGCGCCAGTACGGTGGCGGTGCGTTTGGCCTTGGCGGCTGCATGATCGTTGCCCAGCAACAGGTCGAGCGAATGTTTCAGGAACAGCTCGGGGCCGGCCTGCGCGATGTAGGACTTGCTGTCCTCGATCTGCCACAGCTTGTTCTCGGCGGTCTTCACTGCCTTCATCACCGGGCAGTTGCCTGCCTCGTCCTTGTAAACGCCGACGCCGAGGTCAACCTTGTTGGCATTGGTGTCGCTTTTGTAGGCCGCAGAAAGCCCCAGAATGGGGTCCGGTGGACGCCGTTCTATCGTTTGAAACATTGCTGTATCCGTGATCGAAGATTGAAGGGATTTTGCCGTTGGGAGAGTCCCGCGGGCGGGGCGTGAGTATAGCAGTGGCAGAGGGGCAATCGAAGCGGAAAATCAGTTACCATCCCTTAACTTTTCCCTACCCTGCCCTTTGCATTTTGAACACTGCGCCTTCGCAACACACGCCGATGATGCAGCAGTACCTCGCGGTGAAACACGACCACCCCGACGTGCTGCTGTTCTACCGCATGGGCGACTTTTACGAGCTGTTTTTCCAGGACGCGGTGCGTGCGTCCGAATTGCTCGGCATCACGCTGACGGCGCGCGGCAAGGCCAGTGGCTCGCCGATCCCGATGTGCGGCATCCCGTTCCACGCGGTCGAGCGCTACCTCGCCAAACTGGTCGAACAGGGCGAGTCGGTGGCGATCTGCGAACAGATCGGCGACCCGGCCACCAGCAAGGGGCCGGTCGAACGCAAGGTGGTGCGGTTGATCACGCCCGGCACGCTGACCGACGAAGCCTTGCTGCAGGACAACCGCGATCGTTTGCTCGCCGCGCTGTGGCAGCAAGGCGAGCTGTACGGGTTGGCTGCGCTCGACGTCAGCAGCGGCCGCTTCACCGTGCTCGAATGCCAGGGCGAGACGCAGATGCAGGCGGAGTTGCAGCGGCTGGATCCGGCCGAATTGCTGGTGGCCGAGACGCAACCGGTCGCCACCGCACTTGCGCAGCGCAAAGGTCTGCGCAAACGTCCGGCGTGGGAGTTCGATCACGACAGTGCATTG
>DATJXP010000326.1:0-3813 GCA_035500035.1 Candidatus Acidiferrum sp.
TACAGCCTGATATTGAGGAGTACCCATAATGCTGCTTGGGTTTTGCCGATCTACCATTCCGACCACAATAGAATGGGCGAAGCTATTCCATGTCATGAGTTCCATTTGCACTCCAGATTTTTCTTTTGCGTACAGGATTGAGGCGTAGAGTGATACGCAGCAATTCCAATAAATATCTCTCCCATTGCTTTTTTCTGCGAAGTAAATCTTGTTGTCCATTGCATATAACTGATGGGTTTCCAAAGCTATGGCAAGCTCGCTGATGTGGTAACCAAACTGATGCGCGCTCGGACGATCTACTTCAACTTCTGCCAACCACCTTTCTACGGCTAGAAAATCATCAAACGGCTCATAGTTCGCGGGTTTTACTAAAAACACTTTACATTTTTTGTAAGATATAAATGCTTCATAATTTCCCCGCTTAAATAAGACGTTTTTGTATCCATCTTTGTCGTTATAGAAGCCACCGGCAACCCAGTTCATGTAGGCAGCTTGTTTTCCAAGCATATTTGTTGGGTGGTTAAATGCAGCCCAGAATCGCCGCATCACTATCAAGGCCAGAATGATTACTACAATCCACCAGATCATCTATGGGCTCCATCTCTCGGTTGCCTATGAACCCATAAAAACAGGCCGTTCCGGCCTTTTAATATTTATGAGCAAGCGGTCTTTCATTTTTTCCATGGTTTGAGCTTACTCCACATTTTCTTGTCTTCCCTAAGATTTTCTTCGCGAGAATTCCCTGGTGAAAAATAAAAAGCCGTCGGCCTTAAATAGTCTGGAATAAAAGGCCGAGCTTTACTCTTTGTCGATGGCAAACACAAACAACGCCGCCCCCGCCGCCACTGCGACGTACTGCTTGCCGTTCACCGAGTACGTCATCGGCCCATTGTTCACCTGGCCGCCAAGCGGCATCTTCCACAACAACTTGCCCGAGTTGGCATCGAGCGCGACGAAGTAGCCGTCCTTGCCGCCGCCGAACACCAGGCCGCCGGCGGTGGCGAGCACGCCGCCCCAGGTGATGTTGCCGAGGTTGTATTCCCACTTACGGTTCAGCGTGTGAGGGTCGTAGGCGGCGATCATGCCGCGGGCTTCGTCGTCGTTGTTGAAGAACGGTTCCAGCGTGGTGTCGCCCATCGTGGTCTGGCGCTGGTTGATGCCGACGCCCTGCGGGAATTTGCCTTCGATGGCGATGATGCCGCTGTGTTCCCAGTGCGCGACGTAGAACAGGCCCGTTTGCGGGCTGTACGCCGGCGGTGCCCAGTTGGTGGCGCCATGCACGTGCGGTCTGGTCAGCGTGCCTTGCGGTGTCGGTACGATGCCGGGCGTACGTTGCGGGCGGCCCTTGTCGTCGAAGCCGTTCATCCAGTTCACTTCCACATACGGCTTGCCGAGCAGGAATTCGCCGGTGATACGATCGAGCACGTACATCACGCCGTTGCGGTTGGCCCACAGCATCAGCTTGCGCGGCTTGTTCTGCCACAGTGTATCGACCAGCACCGGGGCCTGGGTCGAGTCGTAGTCGAGTTCGTCGTGCGGGGTAAACTGGTAATGCCATTTCAGTTTGCCGGTGTCGGCGTCGAGTGCGAGCACGCTGTCGCTGTACAGGTTGTCGCCGAGGCGCGTGCGGCCGTCCCAGTCCGGTGCCGGATTGCCGGTGCCGAAATACACCAGATTGGCGTCGGCATCGTAGGCGCCGGCATTCCATACCGACGCGCCACCGGTTTGCCACGAATCGCCGGACCACGTTTCATTGCCGGCTTCGCCCGGTGCGGGGATGGTGTAGAACTTCCACAACTGCTTGCCGGTTTTCGCGTCGTACGCGGCGATGAAGGCGCGAATGCCGAGATCGCCGCCGGCGGTGCCGATGATGACCTTGTCCTTGATGATGGTCGGCGGCATCGTGATCGAATATTGCTGCGCCGGGTCGGCTACTTGCACGTCCCACAGCTTCTGTCCGGTCTTGGCATCGAGCGCGAGCAGGTGGGCATCGACGGTGCCCATGTACAGCGTGTCGCCGAGTATCGCCAGCCCGCGATTGACGCGACCACAGCAAGTACGGCTCGGCGCCGGCGCGTATGGAAAAGTCCAGAAAATGCGGCCGGTGACGGCATCGAGCGCCACCACGTCGTTCGGTGCCTGCACCGTGTACAACACACCGTTGACCACCAGCGCCGTCGTCTCGAATTTTTCCAGCGAGCGCGCCTGCCACACCCATTGCAACTTCAACTTGTTGACGTTGCCGCTGGTGATCTGCGCCAGCGGGCTGTAGCGCTGGTTGTCGAGCGTGCGCGAATAGCTGAGCCAGTTCTGCGGCTCGGAGTCCGGATGCAGCAATTGCTGGAAGCTGACCTGCGCCAGCGTGGAAGCGGACAGCAGCAGTGCGCCGCCGAGAACGATCAGGCGTTTCATTGTTTGTCTCCGCGCAGGCTGACGAGATACTGCACCAGATCCTTAAGCTCCTGCTCGTTGAATGTGCCTTTCAACGACGGCATCGGCGATGGTGCGAAGCCGTAACTCTGCAGGTCGGCGTAATTGAACGAACGCAGTTGTTCGTTGGTGTCGAGCAACTGCACCGAATAGGCGTCGTGATTCAACAAGCGGCCGCTGACCTTCTGGCCGCCCTTGGTGACTAACGTGTAGAAGCGATTGTTCGGTTGTACTTCCTTGTCCGGTTCCAGTAGTGAGGTCAGCAAATCATTGGAATTGCGCAGCACACCGATACCGCTCAGATCAGGCCCGACGCGTGAACCTTGCGCGCCAACGCGATGGCAGCTGAAACACTGCCCCTTGCCGGCAAACAGCGCCTGCCCGCGTTTGACATCGCCGCCGAGCGCGGCATCCGGCACGCTGGCGCGGCTGCGCAAATACGCGACCAGTTGCTGCGCCTGCTCCGGCTTCATGGTCGGATTGGCCGGCATCGGTTTGCCTTCGATGCCTTTCAGGATGATGTTCTGCAATTGATCGTCGGAATAATTCTGACGAAATCGCGCATGGCCGAGATCGATGCCGGCCACCAGGTTGCCGGCGGCGCCGTGGCAATTGGCACAGATGCCCATGAAGGCCTGTTCGCCGGCGAGTATGTCGGAGCCGGTTTCGTGCTGGGGGAAAGATGTCTCAGAAAAAAAGAATAAAGAAATTACAAGGAGACTTCTTTTAAAGATTTTTTTCACTGAAAGGTACTCTAAAAACGTTAAGGTTTTCTCTTTTGCTTTTCTACTTCCCGAAGGATATTTGCCCCCAAGGTGTATGCGTAAACACTAGCCGGGATAAATTTGAATTGGACGCCTCTGTAGGTGATAAGAGCATCAACTGTGCGGCTGGAAATAAGGAATGGTTGAGAAATTTTCATGTGCTTACTAAAAAAATCGATACAGTTATCTAGCTCAGAATTGTCCTTGAATGGCCTGTCTGACCATTTGACTTCAACGGCCCATCTGGGTTTTTGATTTGTGCGGTCTAAACTTACTATATCTATTTCCCCAGAAGACCATCTCGCATAGTAGAGCTCTGCACTTTGACTATGTTGCCATTGGCTGAAAATTGCAGTTTCAGTAAGTGATCCCATAGCCTCGGATTCAGAATCAATCTGTCCAAAAAGCGCCGCCCTCATAGAAGGGTTGGTTAAATAAACTTTGAAGCACATTGCGCGTTTGAATCTTTTGGCATTTTGATCTATGCGTTCAATGCGACGAATCAGAAATGCTGCCTCCAAATATTCGAGATATCGTTTGATTGTGTTTTTGGCCACACCAGAACTTTGTGAAAGACCTTCAAGGCTTACTTCCCCGCCGGTGTTATATGCCAATGTTG
>DATJXP010000327.1:0-4816 GCA_035500035.1 Candidatus Acidiferrum sp.
TGGACCGTTTCATGAAAGCGTTGGGCGTGGGCCAACGTCTGCAAGGCTGGGGCTGAAAGGGTTTCCGCCGCGAGCCGCGGTCGTACCGACGGCCCGGGCAGATGAGCAACTCGGTTAGAACGCAGCGGTAATCTGCGGCAGTTGTGCGGTCACATGCGAACGGTATTTGCGCACGAAACGACCGAGCGGCAGTTTGTTGCAGCTGACGCTCTGCTCGACATCCAGCACGTCGCTGAAATGAGCGGCTTTGATTTTCTCGAATTCTGCATCCGACGTCAGCGCGGCCAGACACAGGCGGGTTTCCGGGCTCTGGTTGGCGGCGCTGACCACATAATTCGCTTCAACCTGCGATGCGGCTTCGCTTGGCGCGCGGTAGTGATTGACGAAGCTCGGCAGCGGTTGGCCGTTGCAGGCCACTTCGTTGACGGTGAGCGGAGCAAGACCGAGCTCCAGCACCAGCGATTGCGCCGGCTTGTCCGAGGTGGCGGCTGCCACGCACAGTTGGCTGAGCGATGAACCATCGTGGTTGACGAGTTTGATTTCACCGGCTTGGGCGGCAACGGAGGACAGGATCAGGCTGGCAGCAATAATTACGTATTTCATATTTCGTTCCTAATTGTAGAAGTTTGAAGTTTGGTGTCTTGTGGACGCCGCGCCCAATTACGACCGTTCTGCCGCGGGCTTTAGCGCTTTCGAGCGATAACTGTGAAATACATCGCGAAAACGTCACAATGACGGCCCCGCAGCCGCCGATGCCGGACGATGGCGGTCCAACTGTGGAAACACCATGAAGCGCGCCGGGACCACATGATGCAGCGACGATTGCTACGACTTGGAGGATTGACGCTGGCGCTGGCATTCGTGCTGGTGCTTGCGCCATTGCCGGCGTTGCTGCCTGCGCAGCCTGCATATGCGGTGCTGCCGGAACGCCCGCTGGTCGTCCTGCTGCACGGACTCAATCGCAGCAAGCAATCGATGGCCAAGATGGCGCAGGCGTTGAAAGACGGCGGCTTCGACGTATGCAACGTCGGTTATCCGTCGAGCGAATTCACCGTGGAAGTGCTGGCGCACGATTACGTGCTGCCGTCGGTGCAGCAATGCCTTGGCGCCAACAAGCAGCGACCGGTGAATTTCGTCACGCATTCGATGGGCGGCATCCTGGTGCGGCAGTTGCGCGCCAACAAGGAACCGCTGCATTTCGGCCGCGTGGTGATGCTGGGAACGCCGAACGCCGGCAGCGAAGTGGTGGACAAGCTCGGCGACTGGGTGCTGTTCCAATGGTGGAACGGCCCCGCTGCGCAAGAACTCGGCACCGGGGCGCCGCTGTTGAACAAATTGGGGCCCACCGATCTCGATGTCGGCATCGTTGCCGGCAACCACTCCATCGATCCCATCTTCTCGTCGATGATTCCCGGTGACGACGACGGCAAGGTGTCGATCGAACACGCCAAGCTGGCGGGTATGCGCGACTTCATCGTGCTGCCGGTGAGCCATCCGTTCCTGATGCGCGACGATGCCGTGATCTCGCAGACGATCAATTTCCTGCAAACGGGAAAATTCAGGCACCCGCCGCCGTAGTCCGCAGCGCCACGCTGGGACAGTATTGGCCGAGCGGATAGTCGGGCACGTAGCGTTCCACCAGTTGATAGCGGCCATCGCCGCAAAACAAGCGCATAAGGTCCGTCTCGGGGACGAAGTGAAAACGCAACTGCTCCATGTGCAGGTATTCGTCGGTAATCCGGCGTGCGGCGTCGATCGACGTGCCGAGCAATCGCGCCAAGTGCGACACGTCGGGAATCCGCGCCGCCAGTTGCCGCCAGAATTCGGGCGGTGAGACGCCCTCGACGGCGTTGCGTTGACAGGCCAGCCACAGACGCAGCTTGGCGGCATCGACGTTCGAAGCGGGCGTCGCCTGCCATTCCCGCAACACGGTATCGAAATCTTCGTGCCCGCTTTCGCGCACGAACATCCGCAGCAACAACAGTCCGCCAGGTTTCAACAAACCATGCAGCACCGTCGTCATTGCCGTGTGCTGGTCCGGCCATCGCAACTGCGATAGCGAACCGTCGCCAAGCACGAGATCGAAACCTTCCGGGTCTGGCGGCAGCGTCAGCCAGTCGCGGCACAGCGTGGTCGCGCGCGGCCCGGGCCACACCTGATCCAGCATCGTGCTCGACACATCGGCCGCCAGCAGTCGGGTGTGTGCCGGCCACGGCAACGCGTGATATTCCGGCGTGGCGCCGAGGATCAACACGCGCAATCCCGCGGCGTGCGCCGGCATGCCGGCATGGTACCGATCGATCCAGCGCGCGATGAAGGCGCAGTCGGCGGGCGAAGGACGCAGCGGCGGTTGCAGCCGGCTCCACGCCTGCGCGCGCAGTTCCCAGTTGTTCATGGCGGCGTCGCCAGAAAATTCAGCAAGGCAGCGTCGAGCCTGGCGGCTGACAGCATGCGCGGCTTGACGTCGCCGTCGAGCGCCGCCCGTTTCAACGCCGGCTTGCTGCCGGCCACGCACCACAGCGCTGCGCTGCGCGGGTGCAATTGTCTCAACGCGTCGGGATCCGGCGCCGTTGTCGCCACTACCAGCAGGTCGAGTTTGTCGGTCGGTGCACCGTCCCGCAGTTGTCCGACGTCGCTGATTACGAACAGGGCGGCGGCCAGTGTGGGCTCGCGCAACAGCAGACCGGCGGCATCGGCGGCGGAAGCGGCGGGATGAATGGCGGCATCTTGCAGATGGATGCCATCGGCGTCGGCGATGCCGGCGACGATCTCCCGTTTGCATAACGCCGCTTGCAGGTTCTGGCGCCATGTCGTCGCGGCTTGGCCGGCCGGCATCAGCACGGCAGCCACTGGAATGCGGCCCTGACCCTCGATCACCTGGCGCAGGATCCGGCCGGCCAATGCCGGCGGCATGTTGGGCTGCGAGTTGACTTCGCAGATGGCGGCGCGATTGTCGCGCCACGAGATGCCGAGGTCGGGGCTCAACAGGTCGATGCCGCACAAGTCGAGCCGCAGCGCGCCGGCGGCACGTTCGCACAACAACAGGTTATCCGGGTGCACCGCCGACAGCGGCACCGGCAACGCCGAACCGCCGCACCAGATGTTGGCGAGTTGGCGCAGCCGCACGCTGCGGCCGGCCGCGGGGACCGAATCCGGTTGCAATTGCTGCTCGGCCAGCAGCGACAACACTTCGGTGTCGAGCATCACTTGTTTCAAACGGTCCGCGGACGGCTGCCGGCGCGGATCGCTGTTGAATTCCGCCAGCAGGGCCTTGATATCGCGCTGGCCATCGCCGGTGACGCTGGCAGGCACGCGTTCGCTGACCTCGATCACCTTGCCGTTCAGCACGATCACGCGGAAGTCGCGACCGGCGATGTGCCGTTCCACCAGCACGGTTGCCGACAGCGTACGCGCGCGATGAAAGGCCGCCGCGACCGCATCCGGTTTGACGATGCACGTGGTGACGCCGGCACCGCCGCCGAGGTCGGCCGGTTTCACCACCACCGGAAATCCGAGTCGCGCCGTTGCCGTTTCGGCTTGCAGCACCGAGGTGACGATTTCATGCGCGGGCACCGGAATGCCGGCCAGTCGCAGTACCTGCGCGGTCGCCGGTTTGCTGGAGGCAATGCGGGCGCCGATGTTGCCGGTGTGCTCGGTGTAGGTGGCGTCGAACAAGCAGGACCGCCGGCCCCAACCGAACTGGAACACGCTCTGCGTGGTATATAACCAGGGAATGCCGCTCTCGAGTGCGGCCCGCAACAGCCGCGCCGGAATACCGGGCGGCGGTCGCTGGAATTCCAGCACTTTCAACGCATGACTGGCACGCTGGCGTCCGGCGTCGTGCCAAGCGTCGCTCATCAAGTGCAGGCACGCATCGAACGCGATGTTGACGGCGGTGTGAAAGCGGCTGAACGTGGGCACCGTCAATTGCAAATGGGCGCCGTCTTCCATGGGCGTGCAGGTAAAACGTGGCGGCGCCAACTGTTCGAATCTCGCCTGCGTCATCAGTGCTTGCAAACAGTCGAGCAGGTATTGCCCTGTCTGCTCCGCCGTCGGTGCCGCCGGCGGCAAGGCCAGTGCCAAGCCAGGCGCCGTGGCATGCAACACGTTGTGGACATTGACCAGTCGCGGCCCGACGTGGAAGTCTTTGCCGATCGACAGTTCAAAAACTGCGACCGGCAACTGCCAGCCAGGCAGATAGCCGGCAACGATGCGACTGCTGACCAACTGTAGCGATTTGGCGGGAGAAGCTGTCATCGCGCGGAACCGTTGGGATTTTGACCGCAGTCTACTCCAAACGCCGCGATAACAAGAGTTACGTCGAGGAGCGTAAAGGGATCACGGTCAGATGCCTGCCGCTGCTACCACGCTTTCATCGACCAGTCGTTCCAGCAACGGCTCGGTGCGCGCCGGGCGATTGGCGATCTTCGCCGCCACCGGTTCCATCGATGCCATCACGTTGACGAGATCCTTGCCGTTGAGCCGCGCCGGAAATTTGAATTGCGGCCACGCTTGCGCAATGACGGTTTCCGGTGTCGCGATGGCTTTCGACAGTGCCGGCAGCCACGGTGTCGGATCAGGCCCGATCCGCTTGCTGGCCACGGCGATGGCCTGCAAGGCCTTGACCAGCGTTGCGCGCCGCGCCGGATCGTTCAGCACCGCCGTGGTGGTGTTGAGGTTGAAGCGTTCGTAGTAGGCGCCAGGGTGAAACAGCTCCATGCGGTCGGCTCCGAGTGCGTTGAGCGCGTTCTGCGCATGCGGTTCCCACATCGCCATCGCGTCGATCTTTTTGTCCACCAGTGCGCCCGGCATGTCG
>DATJXP010000328.1:0-29194 GCA_035500035.1 Candidatus Acidiferrum sp.
CACAGCCTCGTGGCGTTCGACCAAGCGCAAAGCTGTGCTTTGCAAACGCTTGGTCTCACCCCCAGCTCGTGCAGCTCCTCGCTTCCGCTCGTCGCCCGCACGACTGGCTCGCCGTGCTTGGCTACTTCAATTGACTGTCTCAAGTCTTTCTGACTAACACGGTGAATTCGTAGAGGCCGTAATCGTGCAGCAGCGCCACTTGTTTCGAATAGCGGCGCTTGCACAGATCGAACAGCCGGCAAGGGTCGGCGTAGTACAGCGAGGCCCGCATTTTTTCCGGATCGGAATAAGTGGTAAGGCAATTGAAGGCAAAGCCGGCGCGACTGGTGGCATGCAACGTATCGAGCGTTGCCTGCACATGGCTCAGCCAGATGTCGTCCGGCACCGCCAGCCGCACATTGAAAATGCCGCTGGCCATGCCGTAATCCGCCGCCGCGTCCGGTTCCGTGGCAGTGATGAATCTCGCCGCGGGATGGCCGGCATGCCTGGCTCGCGCCGCGGCTACCATGTCGCTGCAAACGTCCACGCCGCAATAGGCAGTCACGGCAAACTTGTCGGCGACGAAATCCAGCAAGGCCCCATAACCGCAACCAAGATCGTTGAGCGAAAAATCACGCGAGCCGGCGGCGATGATCTTGCACAACTGGGCAAAGCGCAGGGTTTGGCCGGCTTCGCCATTCCAGTCGACGCCGCGTGCGGTCGGGCCGTGCTCCGCCAAGGTCCTGGCGAAATAGCCGGCGATACCGGTGGACAGATCAACCCCGGTGCCGGCCATAAATCCGCCGCACGATGGTGTAGGGCCGCTGCTTCACTTCGGAAAATATCTTGGCCAGATAGACGCCCATCACGCCGATGAAGGAGATGATCATGCCGCCCAGCAGCCAGATCGATGCGATCACGGAGGTCCATCCCATCAAGGCCTTTTCGTAGAACAGCCAGTCGATGACCAGATAGCAGATATAAATCAGCGCCAGCAACGAAATGACGATGCCTATGTAGAAGATGGCCACCAGCGGCGCGTTGCTGAAGGAAGTGATGGCATTGACCAGCAACGCTATTTTCCTGCCGAACGTATACGTGCTGGCACTGCTGTGATGCTTGGCGATCTGGCAGGGTCGTTGCACGAAGCCGGTGACGTGCCACAGACCGGGAATGAACACTTCCCGCTCCTGGTGGCGCAGCAGCGAATCCACATACGCGCGCGACATCAGGCGCGCAGTCACCGCGTTGGCAGGCAACGCCAGCCCGGTGAGCAACTTGAACACCCGGTAAAACCACCAACCGCTCCAGCGTTCAAACCAGTTGCCCTTGCGCTGCGCTTGCACGCCGTACACCACGTCGCAGGCTTGCTGATGCATTTGCTGCGCAAACGCCGGCAACCACTCCGGCTCCTCCTCCAGATCGGTGTCTATCAAAAAAACCTGCTCGCCACCGGCATGCGCCAGCCCCGTCATCATCGCCCTGTGATGACCGAAATTGCGCGACAGATCGACTACGATCGCATGGTGATCGTCATCCGCGAGTTGAATGGCGACATCGAGACTGTTGTCGGGCGAGCCATCGTTGACGAGCACGATTTCGTAATCTTCGCCGGCAAAGGCCCTGGCAACCGCGCTTGCCCGGCGATGAAACTCGCGCAGGTACGGAGCCGATTGATAAAGGGTCGCGACGATGGAAAGTTTCATGCGCTGACATATCTCATGTAGCGGGGCGCCTGCCTGCCGCAGTTGAACAGCAGATCGACGATGCTGACCTCGTGCACAAACTCGCCCCACAGTTGTTTGTACTGTGGGTAGCCGGCGTAGTCAAACCAGCTCAGCCGGATGCCCGCATCGGCAAAGACGCCGGCATCCAGGTAACTGCGCGCACTGGGGCCGGTAACGTATTCGGTTGCTCCCGCCTGCCGGCAAAGATGCACCAGTCGTTCGCTTCTGCCGCCAATCATTTCGTAATCGCCGGCATCGGTGATGACGGTATCGATGCCAAGGTACTGACAAACGGCATCGATCAACCGCCGGTTCAACGGCGACAAATGACTGTAGGCCGCATGGCGATACAACGGCTCCAGCCACTGTGCCACCTCGGCAAAGCACGGCGCACCGCGATAGTTCTGTACCAGCGTTTTCCAATGCCGGGCGGCCCAATGGGAACCGTGGATCTCCATCTCGCGAATTTTCCGTTGCAGTTTGCCGCTGGTTTTGACCGGCACTGTCAGCCATTGCAGGCCCTGCGGCGTCTTGATGCGGTTCCGGTTGCGCCAATCGCCGCGGGTGTACTGCACTTCGTCCAGGATGATGAATTCATCCACGGCCGCCAACAGATCGAAGTAGCCTTTCCACGGCAGATAGTTCGATTGAAGGATGGCAATTTTCTTCACGGCAGGTTGCCGTTGCGGTTACTGGCCTGCATTGCCGGCGACCGTCTTGCGCCGATAAAGCGTGGCGTCATGGAAGTTTCTGCGGCTTTCGAAGATGCCTCCCAGTCCCATGTCGTGGACCGCACAGACATAGCTCGTGACGACCTCGTATTCATCGCGCAAAACCGGATGCAGCGGAGAGCCTGGCTCTGCCGCTCTCTCGACCGAATCTTCCCCCAGCAGGATGCGATCAGGGTACCCGGAACGCCGGAAAAAATCGTCGTCCTCGATATTCCCCGGCGAATAGATGGCCGGACGTCCTTTCAACAAATAGTAAAACCGGTAATCCGCCAGAATGGTAAGTTGCTTCGGTACGTTCGCCAGCACCCGCCGCTCGAAATCCTCCGCATCGCGACAATCCCGGTTGACGTAAAAAATGTCCACCGCCCGGCCGACAAAAAACGGAATGCTGATCGCCAGCACGACTCCGGCCAACGCAAGAGCTGCCATCGATCGGCGCTCGCCGTCGGGCGCAAGACCGACCGCCAGCGCCCCCAGCAACAAAATGTACGGCATTATCATCGCCCGGTATGGCCCTACTTCGGTGACGAACAGCGAAAACACGATAACGGTGGCAATGCACGCCACCACGAGCGGGTCCCGCCGGATATGACGCCAGTGCAGCAGCAGGACACCCAGCAAGACCGGCAGATAGATCCAGTCGCGCCAGTTGCGGAAAACCGATGGCCCATAGAACTGGGCCATCTCCGGATTCAAAAACAGGCCTGCATATTCCCTGACTCCGCCAACGGCTTGTATCCATAGCGCGATCGGCCCCAGAAAAACCAGGGCCGCAATGGCGACATGCAGAACCATTCTCCGCTGGTCCGGCTTGCGGCCATGCTGATCGACCCACGCATAACCCAGCAGCACCAGCGTAGCGGGCAACAGGAACAAGGTCCGCGGCGTGGTCAGGAACGCCAGGCTGGCAAACAGGCTGCTGGCCAGCAACGCACGCAACGAACCATCGCGGTAACGATGGGCACACCACAGGCTGAACATCGCGAACAGGGTTGCCAGCATGTCCATGCGCCCGGAAACGGCACTCTTGTTGATGGCGAAACTGAGCAACAGGATGACGACGAGCCAGACGGTGATTTTTTTATCGCCGGTACGGGCCTGGAACAGGCGTGCAACGACAACCACCAACAGGTAGGAGGCCAGCAGGTTGGCCAACCTGAACACAAAGGGGTCATCGCCCAGCACATTCAGCAGCAAAGTCTGCAGATAGAAATACACCGGTCCGTAGATTCTGCCTTCGTCCGCGGTGGCATACAGAAAATCCGGCGACACATAGCTTGTATCACGGAAATAGTCGTACACCAGGTCGGAAATGATCGCCTCATCCATCCAGGCGGGATAGTCCACGATGGCAACGATATTCACCGCCAGGCTTGCCAGCAACACGACCAGCACGATGAGTGCCGGTTTGTTTGACGCGAGGATTGCCGGCAGTCGCATCACAGTACAACCAATGCCTGTTCGATGACTTCGTGCTGGCGCGCTTCCAGCCCGAGCCACAACGGCAATCTGACCAAACGTTCGGCAACCTCGTCGGTGTGGGTCATGGCACCGCAGACGCGGCCTACCTTGCGGCCCATCGGCGATGAATGCAGCGGCACGTAATGAAACACGCAATCGATGCCTCTCGCCGCCATTTTGGCTATGAACGACGAGCGTTCGCGGCCATCGCGCAGCAGCAGGTAGTACAGGTGGGCATTGTGCGCGCATGCCGCGGGCACGATCGGTCGCCTGAGCTTGCCGCTCGTTTCCGCTGCGGCAAATCCTTGATGATAACTTTCCCACAGCGCCAGCCTCCTCGCCGTGATGGTTGGCGCCGCTTCCATCTGCGCCCACAGGAACGCCGCGACCAGTTCACCCATCAAATACGAAGAGCCCACATCGACCCAGCTGTATTTGTCCACCTGGCCACGCATGAAGCGGGCACGATCCGTCCCTTTGTTCCTTATTGCTTCCGCCCTGTCTGCGTAAGCGGGATCGTTGACCAGCAAGGCACCGCCTTCGCCGGCGATGACGTTCTTGGTTTCGTGAAACGACATCGCTCCCAACTGCCCCCACGAACCCAGCGGCTTACCGCGGTAGCTCGCCATGATCGCTTGCGCGGCATCTTCGATGACCAGCAGCCGGTAGCGGGCGGCAAGCGCAAGGATGGCCTCCATCGCACACGCCACGCCCGCATAGTGCACGCACACGATGGCCCTGGTTTTACCGGTGATGGCCGCCTCGATGCGGGATTCGTCGATATTCAGCGTGTCGGGCCGGATATCGACGAATACCGGCACTGCCCCGCGCAGCACGAATGCATTGGCGGTGGAAACGAAAGTGTAGGAAGGCATGATGACTTCGTCGCCGGGCGCTATTCCGGCCAGGATCGCCGTCATTTCCAGCGCAGCGGTGCACGAATGCGTCAACAGCGCCCGGTCGGCGCCCGTGCCGGCGGTCAGCCAGGTCGAACATTTAGCGGTAAATACGCCATCGCCCGCCAATTGTCCGTCGGCATGGGCCTGGGCGATGTACGAGGATTCATGCCCGGTCAAGAACGGTTTATTGAACGGAATCGGCATCATCGGGATTTTTGCTTTCCGGCTACTGCGGCAGTCCCCGCAGCATAACAGAGACGGGCCGAATCCAGGTGCCACTGCTCACTCTTTGTGGAACGGGATTCTGGCGGGCTGCCGCAGCAGTAACGCTACTCCACCAGGCGGGCCGCGATATCCATCCACGCATCGGTGCGCGCCAACACTTCGCGGCCGATCTGGCAGAAGATGAGCAGGATGCCGCCGATCCATGTGGCCGGATGCACGCGCTTCAATGTGCGCCAGTCGTGTACCACCAACGCCAACAGCAAGATGTCGATGACGGCGGCGTGCCACAGCGATGCCGTCGTGCCTATCCATGGCAGGCGCGAGACGGCCGGGGTGAAGAGGTCGAGGTTGGCGATCAGCAGCAGACGCTTGTGGATTGCGGGACGATGGCGATAGCAAAGCGCGGCGATGTACATGCCGGTGAAATACACGACGGTGGCGAGCGGCGTCAGCAGGAATTGCAGCACGTCGCCGGCGTCGAATTGCGGGTCGTCGAGCCAGGCTTGCGTGCGTTCGAGTGCCAGTGCGACGGTCAACGTCATCATCGCCACCACCACCGCCATGCTGGCGTAGCCGAGACGACGGTGCCAATGCAGCTTGCCGTTCGAGATCAGGAACGCCTGGGTTACCAGCAGCAAGGTCCATGACGTGAACGCCGCGCCGTGCAGATGCTTCAGTACCGTCAGCTCGACCTCGGAATGGAACAGCGGGCGCAGGTAGTACGACGGCGCAAAACCGGCCAGCGCCAGCAAGGCGAGGATCACCACCGCGGTGCGGAAAAAGTTGCGGTCGGCGGCGGACGCTGAAGGTGTTGCGACTGGCGACATCGGGCAAGTTCCGTGAATCCAGGCTCGCACCATATATTTTCCTGGCGCAGAAAAATATACTCCCGGCCAGTTGTCTTTCTTTGCCGGACAACCATTACATAACAACGCATCCAGGGGGGACCCATGAAACTGTCCGCAACCATTCTGTGCGTGGGCTCGTTGCTGCTCGCAGGAATCGCCAACGCGCAAACGCCGTCGCCGCCATGCGACCGCGACTGCCTGAAAAAACATCTCGATACCTATCTCGGCGCCATCGCCGCCCACAAGCCGGAAGCCGGCAACCTGTGGGTCGGCTTCCGCCAGACCGAAAACGCCATCGCGATACCCGAAGGCCAGGGCGCGTGGCAGAACGTCACCGGGCTCGGCTCGATCCAGCGCCAGTACTTCGATCCGGTCCAGCACACCGCCGGTTATTTCGGCACCGTGATGATGGGCCAGGAAGAAGCCGTGGTCGGCATCCGCCTCAAAGTGCAATGGGACAAGGCCACCGAAGCCGAGTGGTGGATTTCGCGCAAGGGTGACCCGGGCATCACCGGTGAACCCGGCAAGACGCCGTTCGACCTCGAAAAACTGCGCGCGTCGTTGCCGCAACAACGCGTGGTGGCGAAAGAAGAACGCATGCAGCGGGAAGCGCTGCCGGCCATCGTCAACACCTACTTCGACGGCATCACCAGTCACAACAGCTACCTGGTCAAGGGTCATCAGGGTTGTTCACGCTACGAGAACGGCTTCCCCACCTTCGACAGTCCGATGACGAAGGACATGGACCTCGGCAACAACGGCAAGACCGACTGCCGCACGCAGGGCAACTTCGGCGTCGCCATCGTCACCATCCGCGACTACTGGCTGGTCGATGAAGAAGCGCAGGTGGTGATGATGTCGGGCATGTTCCGCCGCGATCCAAAAAACGAAAAACGCCGCAATGCGCTGATGGAACTGTTCCATCTCGACCACGGCAAGATCCGCAGCGTGCACGCGTCGTTCTATTACGCGCCGGAAGATCGCCCGGTGCCGAACTGGCCGCCGTATGACGGATTGTTCCCGTTGCCGGCCTCCTATAAATAAGCTCCAACCAAACCCCCGCACTGCGGGGGTTCTTTTTTATCCAGCGCCCATCGGGTGTTGCTCATGAAAAGTTGGAACCCAGATGCCCCCAGCTTCTGCCCCCCGATCCCATGCCGCTGCCGATTTCGCCCCAACCAGGATCGAGCTGCGAGTTGTAGAAACGCATACTGGTCGGTTCGTAGTCCTTGTGCTTGAACTTGTTGCCGAAAGCGTCGACGCCCACCGTGAGCGGCACGGCCGTGCCATGCCCGGTGCTGCCCTGGGCCGGATGCGACTCGATATCAAGCGGCCGTAATACCGGATTCTTGGTGTTGACGGCAGAAGAGTTGTGACCACCGGATACATTCCACTCATAAGCTTCGCAAGTAAACGCAGCGCTTGGCGAAGCTGATGATCTGGCACTGTCGGTCACTTCGACATGGTAATAAATCCCCATGCCGGTGTGCTTGCGCTTCATCACTTCGCTCTTCACCACGTTTTCGGCAAAGTTCTTGTGCTTGGTATTCGCCTGCGACGTGATCGGAAACAGGTTCTGCGCAATGCCGGGCCCGCCGAGCTGGCCGTTGATCAGATGCCCCTTGATCATCGAGCGATAACCGAGCCCCGACAAATCCGCCATCGAATCGTGCAGCGCCGAATCGGCCGGACCCGATCCATGCTGGGGATTGCCCGGATCGAGATAGGCCCATGCGCTCAGCCCAGCCACCTCTTTGTTCCACTGGTTGGTATAGCTACCCGGATTGCCATCGACCAACGTGGCGCGCTGGATGGGCGCGTTGCTGTTGGCACCCGATGCAAATTGCATTTGCAGAGGAACGCCGGAGCATCCGGCCTTGGCCTGGCGTAGTGACTGGCGGCCATGCTGCGATTTCATTTGCTGGTCGACACACTGTTGCATATGCAGTCCTCTACGCCCGTTTCGGTTTTTCGCCGAACAAGTACTTGCCCAGCAGGTAACCGCCCAAAAGACCAAGTCCGCCGACAACGGCGACTCCCCCCACCAACGCCGTACCAACCAGCCCAGCACTGTAGGCAGTTGCACTACCCAATCCCAGATAACCCAATCCGCCCAACGCAGCTCCACCCAGCAACGACGTCGCCGCGGTTTTCTTGTCTTTGTGAAAATCCCACGGCTGATGGGTATCCAGATTGATCACGTTCCCGGCTCCCACTACGTCTTTCGCCGTTTCCGCGACGCTTTCCGGGGTATCGTGCGTGCAGTAAACCTTTGGAGTTTTCCCGTCCTGTTTGGCGATTACGTCAAGGTCGCCGCAGATGCCGCGGAATTTCACCAGGTTGCCCGCCTTGGCGGGACCGCCGACGATGCCGTAAACGGTTGGAGACTCGATATCCAGTTTTACATGGCGGTTACTGCCGTGCAGATGTACCACCTTGTCCTGACCATACTTGCCGCTGTCGGCCACGCTGCCGCTGGCGGCGGCGGCAACCTGCCGTTCTCTCGCCTCGCCTATCGCAGCCGCTCTTTCGCCACTGCCGCGCAGCGACTTGATCGCTGCCAATAATTCACGCCCTGACGCATACGGGCCGTAATCGCCGTTCTTCAGCATTTTGGGCAGCGTACTGCCGAGTTGGTCTTCCCAAACTCCACCGTCCAGTTTTATCCGCGCCATGACTTTCCCGACATCAGCGGCCCCATTGAAGACCGTGCCATCCACCATGGTTATCTTTCTCTGCACCACGTCAGTGGTTGTCTGCGAACTCGCCACCACCTGTCGTTGTGCCACGCTACCCAAGGCTTTGGCGCCCATCACGTCGGCTTCGCGCTCCAATCCGGCGTTGTCGTTTACTGGTACGCTGTCGCGCAGTTGCATCGTGGGCTGCACACGGCCTTGGGCCTGCTGCACTACATGCCACGCTTCATGCGGCAGGTGTTTTTCCTGCCCGGACGCCAGATGAATCTCGCTGCCTTGGGCGTAAGCATGTGCATTCAACGTGGCCGGCTTCGGCGAGTTGTAGTGCACGCGCACGTGGTCCATGCTCATGCCGGACAGCGACTCGATGCCGCTCTTCAGCCGATCCGGCAATCCGTCGTGGCTGGTCTTGCGCTGCATCGGCGTCACGCAGCGGTTATCCGCCAGATCCGCGGCCTTGCGCAATTGATGCGGCGCTGCGGATTTTCGCCGCGGCAACCGTTCCCACTGATATATCCCGTTACTCATCGCAGTTCCCGTTCATGCAAGATCGCTGCAGCAACCGGTCACTTCACCAGGCTGACCGTCTTGTTCTCCTTCCTCAACTCCCGCCGTATGCCGTTCAGCACATCGTCGGCGCTGGCGATGCTCTCGCCGCGCGCTATCGCGCTCATTGCGCAATAGCGCAGCACGTTGATGATGGAACCGCCGGTCAGTTCATACTGCTGCGCCAAACCATCGAGATCGATGTCGGCGGCCAGCTTGCAAGTGCCATTGAAAGCGTTGCGCCACAGCTGCACGCGCTCGTCGGCGGACGGCACGTTGAAGTGGATCATCGACTGGAACCGCCGCGTGAAGGCCTCGTCCATATTGGCGCGCAGGTTGCTGGCCAGGATCACCACGCCGGGAAAATCCTCGATGCGCTGCAGCAGGTAACCGGTCAGCTGGTTGGCGTGGCGGTCGTTGGAAGTCGTCGCCGTGGTGCGCTTGCCGAACAGGGCATCGGCCTCGTCGAAGAACAGTATCCACTCCTTGTAGCTGGCGGCGTCGAACACGCGGGCGAGGTTCTTCTCGGTTTCGCCGATGTACTTGGACACCACCATCGACAGATCGACGCGATAGATCTCGCGCCCGCTGGTCTTGGCCAGCAACGTCGCCGTCAGCGTCTTGCCGGTGCCAGGCGGGCCGAAGAACAACGCGCGGTAACCCGGTTTGATCTTGCGCGCCAGTTGCCATTCGTCCATCAACGTGTGGCCGTACTGCAACCAGGTGCGGATCTCCTGCACCTGCTGCATCACGATGTCGTCGAGCACGAGATCGGTCCATTCCAGCGGCGTGGTGATGGAGGTAGCGGGAAAGCTGGCGGAAAACTCCGGCTGCACCTGTTCGCCGGTGAGCAGGTACTGCAACCAGCGTTCGGCCATGCACAGCTGCGCACTGATGGCGGGCAGGCTCGGGTCCTGTCTGTCCAGGCTCAGCACTTGCTCCGCCATCAAACGATTGGCCGGCGCCAGGATGTCCATTACCTGCGCATGCCACTCGGGATCGTTGGCGGCGATCAGGAAGGCCAACGTCTGCGCCGTCGGCAGGAAGCCGCTGAAGGCCTTGTCGGTCATGCCGCCGAATTCTGTGAAGCTGCGGTTGTGCAATTGGTTGACGCCGAAAAAAATATCCAACACCTGCGGCCGCAGATGCGGCGCCAGCGCCAATGCCAGCGCCAGCCGCTCGAACACAGTCAGCGACCAATCCCGTACCAGTTCGCCATAAACGCTGGAGCCCGGATCGTGTGCCGGCGGCGTCAATTCGATCCAGTGCGTCGCGTGGCCCTCGTGCCGCAGATACTGGCGGATCACACAGTCGATCACGTGGCCCAGCCAATCGAGCTCCGCATTCAGCGCGTTCAAATTGGCGTTGACCGATTGTGGCGGCAACGCCGGTTGATCGACCGCAACGGGACTCAACATAATCGCAGCGCATCCTCGAGCCCGGCATCCCGCCACTCGAAGAACTCGAGACAGGTGGCGATGTTGAGCTCGTTGGCTTCCACCAGGTTCAGCGCATCCTGTTCGAGCCAGTTGGCTTTTTCCTGTTCGGAATATTTGTGCCTGCCCGCCAGCACGCGATTGAGCAAGGCATCCTTCTTGGCCTGCCTGAGCGTCAGTTTGCGGGCCTTGAAGAAATGGGCGGCGACGCTGTCCGACTTCTGGTACACGGCAATGCCCTTGCACTGCAACCCGCGCGACGCCGGATGGCTGAACAACTGGAAATGGTCGCCGCTCCGGTGCGCCGCCACCTGCTCCAGCCGCGCTTCCGTTTCGCCGGCGATCGCCAGCGCCCACTCGTCCACCCGCAACAGTTGGGTGACGACGTAAAGATCACGGAAAGCGAACTCGGCCTGCGTGAGTTTTACCGTGATGTCGATTTCGAAGTCGTGCCAGTTGCGGATCATGCGGTACCGCGGCCGCGAACCGCTGAAGATGAAACTGCCGGCAGCGTCGAACTGCAGCGCGTGCCGGGTGGCTTGCTGGCGGGCGCCTGCGTCGTCTTCGCAATACTCCTCCGCGCGGAACACCTGGTGCACGCCGTGGCTCAACCGCAAACAGCCATCCGGCACAGTGAACTCGGTTTCATGCGGCTGCGACTTGGGCGCAAAGCCCAGGCGCGCAATGTTGCCGAGCACTCTCAACCCGGCATCGTGCATCCGGCAGAAATCGCCGGGCACCACGTGCTGGGTGAGCGGAGCCAGCGGCATCCAGCCACCAGTGGCCTGGTGGCAATGACGGATGAATTGCCCGGCAACCATGGCGCCGCTCCGCTCCACGTCAGGCCGCCAGTGCGGCGGCAGTGGCGGCTTCCAGGCCGGCCTGCAGCGCACTGAGACTGTTGGTGGCCAGCACCAGTTTCTTGCTGGCGGTTTCCAGTTCCTTGGTCACGCGCCGGCTTGCCTGCAACTGCGAGTCGTACTTGTCGACCGCCTGCAGGTAAGCCTTGTTCAACAGGAAATACAGGCTGGTCTTGTTGAGCAGATACTTGTTGCGCGCGTTGGCCACCACGCGGCTGTCGAACCTGACGACCTGTTCGGTGAGCGCTTCCTTCGCCCATTCCAGTTCGTCATAGGCGTCGGCCAGTTTCTGCGAGGCGGCGGCCAGTTCTTCCTGCTGGCCGGTTTGCGTCTGCGACAGCAAGGCGATCGCGTTCTGGATGCCGTCGAGCTGCTGCTGCACTTGCTCGGCTGCGTCGTTCTGCGCCTTCAGCGCGGCGGTGATTTCGTCGAACTGTTGGGTAACCGCGTTGAGCGCCTGTTGCGCCTGATCGAACTGCGGCTTGTATTTGTCGTCGAACGTATCCGGCTGCGGGTTGTACTTGCTCTTGGCGTAACTGTATTCCTTCTCCGCCGCGATCAGTTGCCGCTGCAACTCTTCCTGTTGCTGGTCGAGCTCGTAGGTCTTCAACGTATCGAGGCCGGCACCGACTTGCTCTGCCTGCCGTTCCAGTTCGGTCCGGCTCTTGCGTGTCGCTTCCAATGCCTTGAACCATTGCTGGCATTCGTCGTTGGCAGTCTTCACCACCGCCAGTTGCAGCACCACGCCGGCATCGGCCAGCGTCACGTCGCCGGCAATCGCCTGCAGTTTGCCCACTTCCGGCAGCGAGGGACTGCTGGTCATGTGCTTGTGAAGGGCCGCGGTCTGATCGTGTTCCAGCCGCATGATTTCGTGCGAGTCCTTGCCGCTGGCCTGCGCCGCGTAGCAGCTTTGCAGCGCGGTGAGCATCAGCGCCACCGCGTTGTTGCCGTCGCTCACGGCCGTCGTCATCACCTTGACCAGTTCGTCGGAAATCAGCGGCACCAGCGTTTTCTTGCGTATCACCGCCTGTTCGGCCTTGTCGATGAATTCGCAGGCGAAGATCAATTCGTTGACGAGTTCCGCCATCTCCGCCACCACGCGATCGGTCTGCTTGTGCGCGCTCTCGGCGTTCTGCAGCACGATGGCGGAGTTCTGCTGCAGCTCTTCCACCTGCGATACCACCTGGTTCATCAGGTTGAGATTGGTGAGCGCCGTACTCCTGTTGTTGTCCGCCTCCGTCAGGAAACCCTGGAAGGTCTGCGATTTGGCGGTCAGCGAATCCACCACCGCCTGCAGTTCATCCACCTTGAACGTGGCGTCCTGCACCTGGGTGGACAGCTGGTTGAGTTCCGCCTGTTTCTGTTCGTTGATGCCGTACTTGGTTTTGTTGCTTTTCATGTTCATCTCTCCATCAGTTGGAAGTGACTACCTGCACTTCGAATTTCTTGTTGAATTTGATGCGCGGTCCGCCGTCGTAATCGGAAACGACGGCGTTGTATTGCGCGGCCTGCGAGCCGTCCGGGATCACCGACAACACGGCCGGAATGTAGACGCGGCCCACTTCCACCTGGCTGCCGAAGTTGTCGGTTGTGCTGCCGTCCAGCCTTGCCTGGTACACGAGCTCGCCTTTCGCCGGCGACGATCCCGGCTGCGGCGCCACGGTGGCGACGGTGTAGTTGTCGGGAGTGACTTGCAGCGCGATCGCGAGGTTGAAGTAAAAATCCAGCTGGCTCGCGCGATCCTTCGGATTGGCGGTCATGAAACGCTGGGTCTTCGGCGTGTCGGCCGGCAACAGGATCATGCGGTATTCGGCCTGCCGGAACAGCGGACCCGGCACGTTGAACCACAACGTACCTGGCGGCGCGGACGGCGCAGGAGCCGCGGCGACTTCCGTCTTCGCCGCTTTGCCTTGCGCCGCGGGAGCAGGCGCGGGCGGCGGCGGCACCCGGATGTTTTTCGCCTGTGGCAGATCCTGCGTCAGCACGAAGGCATCGGAAGGCGCCGACAGCAGATCGTCGAAGTTGTTGATGTATTTCTTGTAAGCCTGCGCCACGGCGATGTAGAGGAACACCACGTACGAAACGCCGGGCTTGACGCGCTCGCCTTCGGAATCGAACACGAGTTCGTGCTCCGACCCGTAGCCGGGTTCCTGCTCGCCCTGCCCGTCGGCGGCTTCGGTCTTGACGGTCGGCGTCACCGGGATGAAACGCTGCTTGCGGAATTCGGCGAACAGCAGCTCCGCTTTTTCGATATTGAGCAGGATCGCGCGCTCGGCCGGCACCACGAGGGCGTAATAGACCGGGTTCGCGTCGGGAATGTAGTTGGGTACCGACGTCTTCTCCGGTTTGAACGGTTGCACGAACGGACTGAACTTGATGTTGGCCGACGTCAGCGACACCGGCTTGACCCGCAGATCGTAATTCAGCTGTTCCTTGGCCTTGCGGTAGGCTTTTTTGACCGCCTTGTATTCGGTCTGGCTGTCCAGCAGCAGACCTTCGCATTCCTTTTCCGCGCTGGAAGTGGTGTCGGCATTCTGTGTGTCCACCGTCTTCTGCGCCATCAGGCCGGTGAACTCGGCTTCGGTGACGGCCAGCAGGTTTTCGATGCCCGACTTGACGACGTTGGTTTCGGACAACAACTGGCTGGTGCGGATCTCCGCGGTATCGGCCGAGGCCAGCATGGCCTGTTCCGACATGCGCTCGGCGCGGTAGGACACCTTGCGGATCAGGTCGTTGGCCTTGGAGATCAGGCGATAGATGTCGCTGTTGTTGTCTTCCGCCGACACCAGGTTGTAGGCACTGCCGATGTCGGCGGCCACTTGCGAGATGGCGGTGGCGGCGATCTGGATGTTGCTGGCGGCGGTGGAGGTGTCGGTCACGCAGCCTGCCACCGTCGTACTGGCCTTGATCACCGTGTTCAACAGGTTCTTGGACAGGTTGTCGTTCTCCACGCCCTGGTTGTTCATCAGGCCGATGAAGCTGCTCTGCTCGTTCAGCTTGTTGAGCTTTTCGTTGGCGGTGATGTTGGCGCTTTGCGCGAAATACAGTTTGTATTCCGCGGCGACGTTGGCGGATTCCAGCGCTGCTTTTTCCTGCTGCATGCCGGAAAGCACCGTCGTTACCGTGGACTGCAGGTTCTCGTTGTACGTGTTCATGTTCGCTTCCTTTTGGTTGCCGGTTATTGATGAATGACTACGTTGCACACTTGCGTCGTTCGTTGATGGGTTACCTCAATAGGGCCAGTTGGTGTAAAGCGGTTTGCTCATCCAGGGCAGCCGGATGACGGAGAAGCCGAACGGCGCCTTGCGCAACAGCACGTCGTAGGCACGCTTGGCCATGTTCAGCGTCCAGTTGGCGTCCTGCTCTTCCAGCGTCGCTTCGCGCACCAGCCAGTTGCCGCGGAAACCGTCGATCGAGCTGGCGCCGATCGCGCTCCAGTAGGCGATCATGGCGTCGATCAGGCTCGCCGCCAGTTCGCGTTCGTGTTTCTCTACCTCGATGCCGAGCGGCACCGCTTGCTGCGGCGACAGACCGCACAACAGCCTGTTCAACGGCAGATGGTGTTCTTCGGTGTCGTTGGCGCCGGTGGCGAGCAACTGCAGGTAGTGCACGGCCCTGCCCTGCGCTTCTTCGCCGACAAAGGCGTTGTCGCGTACCAGTCCCAGCCGTTCGAAATAGGGCTTGATGTAGTCGGCGCACAACACGAGTCCGGCATTGCCGATGTGCATGGCGGTCCTTCCCTCCGGCACGAAAACCTTGCGAACGGCAGGCACGGCGGACCGTGACGCCGATTGTTTGCGCAGCTGCGGCCGGCGGGCGGCGGCAACCGGCCCGACGGTTTTTTTCGTGCGTCCCGGATAGCCGGCGCGAACGATGAGCGCGTCGGCTCCGGCAATGCCGAGCTCGTGCAACAGCGCTTGCAACGGTAGCTCGCTGCCATTGCCGGAACGTCGCAGCAGCATCAGGTAAGCGACCAACAAACGGTTGACGCTGCCCGAGTTCCACTGATTGTCGAGCCAGCATTCCAGCATGAGGCGGCGCACATGACTTGCGGCCGACTCGGTGTCGGCACCCGGCAGCGGCAGCTTGCCGGCACGCTGGATGAAAGCCAGCAATTGGCGCAGCGGCACCGCCAGCCAGGATTTTTCCGCGCTCACGACGGCACCCAGCGTGTCCAGCGCGAGCAACTGGCTGCACCGATAGATGGCGCGCTCCTTCGGTACCGACGTCAACAGCAACGCACGCATGCGCCGCGCATGGCTGCGCATGAAATCGTCGATGCACTGATGACTGCCGGAACCCGCGAGCGCAGCCGGCGGCTTGCCATTGAGCAGGCGCCACACTGCCGTGGCCTGCGCATCCAGCTTGCCGCGTTCGCCGTCGTCGATCATTTGACCGGCGACCACCAGCGTTTGCGTCAGCACCGAATCGAACGCGGCCTCCGGCATGCCGGCCGTCGCCTGGCGCGCCAACTCGCGCAGGAATTGCCGCGTACCGACGGCACCGTGCAGTTGCAGCGCCGTGTACAGGCACAGCACCGGCAAATCGAAATGACCATCGACGCTCCGCAAGCCCGCCACGGCACCGCGCCCTGCCCGCCGCCGCAACAACCGCGGCAACGCGATCACCAACGCGACATCCAACCCCGGCACGGTGCCGAGCAACGTTGCGTATGCCGCCGGCCCGCCCAGTTCCAGCAACCTCGCGCAATACGCGAGCGCGACCGTACGCGAGGTCTGCCGCCGCACCGCCGACAGCGCCTGCCGGGGATGCTGCAGCAGGTAATGCCGCAACAGCGTTTTCTGCCGCGACAGACTTTGCCCTTTCAGATAACGCCCGGCACGGCCCTGCTGCAAGTAGGCCGCCAACGCGAGCTGCATGACCGCAGTACGCGGTGAAACCGGTGCGGCACCTGATACAGGCACGGCATCAGATGCCGTGTGCCACAACGGCTGCATCAGCGCGGCAAACCAGGACTCGTGTTGCAGTTTCGCATCGTCGGACAAACAGACGAGCAGATCCGCCCGGGCCATGCCGTGCTCGCGCTCAATCCGCCGCAGCACATCGTCGAGCCAGGCGGCCGGCGTAAATACCGGCGGTTTGCCGGCCAGCAGGTGAGCCAGCGTCATTTGCCACAACGATGGCAAGCGGTGTCCCAGCACGGCGGCCGCCATCGTTACCGATCGTTGCAGTTGCCTCAGTACGCCGATCTGCTGCGGCACCATGACCGCGGCGAGTTTTTCCAGCAGTGCCGCCGGCAATGAGTGGGCCAGAACCGCCGCCACCGTCGTGCTGTCGTTGCGTTTCAGCATGGCGATTACGCGCGCGGCGTCGCTTGCCATCAATCGCGCATGCAAGGTGGCGAATGCAGGCAACGTCTTCTCCGCCGCGACGACGACGGCATCGCCGGCCGTGGCCAACGCTTCGCTGTACGCCTGCCACAAGTCGGGCACGTCGGCGCAGCTGCGCTCGGCCGCCTCCTGTTTCGCCAATACGCCGATGGCACGCATGAACACCGGTGGCACCATCAGATTGAGCGGCGGATGTTCGAGCGCCGCCGCCATTTCCAGCAGCAGATCGTGATAAGCCACGTTGAAGTGCCGCGCCATCTGCGCAATGGTGGACTGCACGAAGGCCACCGTATTGAAGAAAGTGCCGCGTTCCACCAGCAAGTGCGTGAGTATCCAGAACCATTTGTAACGGCGGAACGCGCTGCTGCCGAGTTGTCGCAACGGCGACGAAGATTGCTTGTGCATTTCGTCGAGCGCGTCGGCATAGGCACAGATGCCGGCGCCATTGGCCGGCTCGAGCAGGTGCACGAGCTGGCGCACGTGCCGGTCGCGCCATTGCAACGCAATGCGTTTGCGGCTTTCGCTCTTGCTGCCGGTCTGGCGTACCAGGCGCGTCAACTGTTCCGGCTCCTCCGCCAGCAACCGCTCCACCATCCCCGCATGACTGAGCGAGGCTTCAGCCCACCACGGCAGCGTGCCGCGTTCGAGCAAACCGTCGAGCGCTTCGCAGCAGGAATCGACATCGGGAATGCGGCTGCCGTCGGCGTTGCCCGTTCGTTTCACGCCCGCATCGGTCGGCAGGCGGCGCAGGGCTTCGCGCAAGGCATCGGCCACCATGCGTGGCAATTCCCGCTCGAGACTGGCGAGCGGAATCGGCCCGAGATCGAGCGTCAGCGTATCCAGCCTCAGTGTTTCGCCGTTGCTGCAGACGGCATTCATGCCGTCACCGAGTATGCCGGCGAGGTACAGATCGCTCCAATCGCTGAGACGCTGCTGCAGCGCGAAGGCACGGCTTTCGTCGTCGAAGCCGGTCTGCCACCGGCAAACGCCGACGCGATGCGACTTGAGGTCGCTGCGCGTACTCATCATGCGGCACCTCCTATCGGCGCCAGCGCCGTCAGCCAGGCCGCGGCGGCCTTGCCGGCGTCCTGGCCGCTGTCGAAACGGGCCGCGTTGTGGAACGCCACATACGAAGGAATCAGCGCAGTCAGTGATGCCGACGACACGAAGACAACCTTGCAGGTGACATGCACCGGCCAGAACTGGTTCGCCAGCGTTGCCAGCGCTTGCGTGAACGATGCTTGTTGCAGGTAAGGCAAATAATCCGGCAACAACACCAGCGCATCGGCGGCGCTTGCCTGTCGCGGCACGGCGGTCCCGGCCGGCAAAAAGGCGAGCGGCAGAATCTTTTCGCACAACAGCAGGCCCTTGCGCTGCCGGGCCAGCCACAGCAATTGATCGACGACTCCAAGGTAGAGAGGCTTGTCCGGCGCAGCGCCGTCGGTACCGGTCAGCGTCAGCACGCATTGGCCATTGAGCTGCACGCTGTCCTTGCCCTGTTCGCGCAGCACGCCGAGGTTGGCATCGTCCGCCGGAGCAAACGTGGACGACGGCGAAGCCTGCCCCAGCCATTGCAGGAAGGCGGTGTTGTCCAGCAAGCGCACCAGCAGCGTCAGCACCGTTGAGTAGTAATCGGTGATGCACAACAACAGGTCTGCCGCCAGTTCGACCGCCGCGTAATCCCGCAACGCCTGCGCACTGACGTGCTTGCGGCGATAGAGCGCATCGGCATCGAACTTGCCGTCGTGCCAGGACTCGGCGTCGGTCATGGCATCGAGCAGCTTCAGTTGCGCCAGTACGTCGCGCAGTTCGCTCTTGCTGCACCGGCCGGACAAAGCCTGGTACAGCTCCAGCATCGGACCATGACGATCGCTGTAGGTCTTGCCGGTTTGCGCGGCGATCTGCCGCGACACCGGCGGTGTAAATCCCGCGCGCGCCAGGCGGGCGGCTTCTCCCGGCGCGATCCGGAACCGGCCCGGCAACGTCAGCGCCGTCGCCGTGAGCAGGTTGTAACCCTTGGCCCGGTGATACGACAGCGCCTGGAAATTCTGCAACAGCAGGCGTTTGACCAGGATGCGCGTCTTGTCGAGGCTGCCCTGCCATTGCGGATTGCCCACCAGTTTCTGCAGCGTGAGTGCGGCCCAGCCATGGCGGGCCAGCAGGTGATCCAGCGCGCGGTTCCAGCGATCGTCGCACTCGTCGTCATCTTCCATGGCATTGCGCAAACCTGCCATGTATTCATTGAACGGATCGTGCCTGTACTCGTCCCATTCGGCTTGTTCCCGCAGCGCAGGCACCAGGTTTTCGTTGCCGAAGTCGTAGGCAGTGGAGCCGCGCAACAAGGGTTTGACGTCGGGCACGTCGTACAAGGGCTGGCAGAAATAAGTCGGCGGCTGCATGCGCCGCGGAATGCCGCGCAGCCACGGATCGACCGCCGTCCGGGCACCGTTGCCGGGTTCGAAGCTGAACAATTGCGCGGCCTCCGCCAGCTGGGCGAATTCGTTGGCCAGCAATTGGTCGAACACCATCAGGTAGCCTTTCAATTGCCGCGACTGGGCGATGCGGTAACTGGACGAGGAAAACTGCAGCGAGTCGTAGCCGATCGCATACGCGGTCGGAAACGTGTTCTGGATGGAGTAATAACTCTTGATGTTGCGGAAGTTGCCGGTCGGCAGCGCCGGTGCCAGGTCCACCACGGCATGCAGCGGACTGCGCTCGTGTTTTTCCAGTATCTCTTGCAGCAGTACGGCGTGCTCGTCGGGCGCGGCACCACTGCCATTCGACACGGCCGCGATCAGGTGCAATCCGTCGGCGGTGACGCTGAATTCGGCGATCTCGCCGTCGGCGATCCGCACGCCCGGCACCGGCTTGCCGGAAGCGTCGAGCAGCGTCAGGCCTTGCAGTGCTTCCACCGCCGACAGCGCGCTGATGCGATTGACGATCTGCGTCAATTCGATATCCGTCGTCACACTCTGATAGTCGGCACTCTGCGTGCTCCAGCCGTTTTGCAACACGGGCCCGTTGAAAATGGCATCGGTGGCAAACCCGGCCGCGCGCAACGCCGAGTACCCGGCTTGCCTGAAACCCGGCAAGACGTAATCGCGCAGCGTCGTGCGTATGTCGGCCAATACCGCATCGGAACGACTGCCGGCAGCAATGAGCACCGTTCCGGTCAGCGTCAGTGTCACTGGCGTCAGCACGCGCGGTTTGGCAAAAATTTCGCCGACATTGCGGTATTCGTTGAGCAGTGCCTGCACCTGCGCCACTGCGGCCGTCTGCACTTCTGCGCCGGTACCGGGCACGAGCGCAAGATCCACTCCACAAGCCGGCAAGACGCCATTGGATGCGGTGCCCGCGCGGAACACGACACCGGCCAGCGCGGGAATGCGATCGAGCAAAAGGCTGCGGTAATCGCGCGCGGTGACCGGCGCCGTGGTGAGTATCTTTTCCGGCGCGAAGAACTGGTCGGCACGCGCCCAGCCGCCGTCGGGCCCGGTCAGGATGTCGGCGACGGGAAACGCGCTGCAGTAACCGAGTTCGGTCAAGGCATAGCAGAGCTGGTCGAGAATGGTGATGCCGGGATCGCTTTCGTTGAAATCGCTCCAGGCCTGTCCCGACAGCGACTGGATGCAATCGAGACCTTTCGACTTCAACGCGGTGAAGTCCTGACTGTCGGGCAGCGGCGTATCGACGATGTAGGCCAGGCCGTTCATGCCGCCGCCCTCGCGCTACTGCCCTGGTTGCCGTCGTAGCGACGGACCGCATGATCGTTGGCCGATACCAGGATCGTGCGCGCGTCGCGCGGCTGGATGACGTCGTTGTCGTCGCTGGCAAAGGCCGGCGGCTTGGCATCGAAATCGAATTTCTCCACCGTGACCGATACCAGCGACAACACCTGCGGCATGCCGAGCAGGAAGCGGATCAGGTCGCTGCGCTTCAAACCTTGCGCCAGATCCGGCTTGGTCAGCTCGCCCTGTATCCACGGCGACAGCAAGAGTTTCAGTTGCGCCGCAATGGCGCGGCATTGCATTTCGGTATCGGCGTCGTCGGCGAAATCGAGCACGGCGGTGATGCGCACCTGCTGTTGCGCCAGGTTGCCGGTGCAGATGCTCACCATGGGCGAGCTGCGCGCTTGCAGGAAATTCTTCATGCTGACCTGTTCGTCCAGGCTCACCGCCGGCGCAAACGCCGAGGCGATGGAAGCATCGGCATAGCTCTTCACCAGTCCCACGTAGACTTCGCCGTTGCCGTTCGGCACCGGCCTGGCGTAATAGATTTGCGGAAACGCCTGGTACAGCAGGTCGGTGTAATGCGCGCTTGCGACGCAGCGATCCTTGTCGTTGAGCCGCCCGGCGACGCGCACGCGGAAATCGCCGCCGGTTTCCGCCGCCCGGCCGCTGAAAGAAGCGAACGGTTGCAACACCGAATCGAGCGTCGGCAGCTTCTGCGCCGGCCCGCTGATTTGCAGCGGCGCGAGAGCCGGCAACACACCCGGTGCCAGTTGCGCACTGGGTTGGCGGCGCAACGACAATCCTTGCGTGGCCATGAAGGTGACCTGCGGCCAGGTTTGACTGCTGCCCTGCGGTACCAGTTTCAGCCAGGTGCCGGCCGGCATCAGCACGCTGTCGTTGCTGATGTCGTCGGGGATCGCCAGTTCGACGATGCCGCTGCAACTCATGTTGACGGTGGAGTCGTTGAGTACGGTCAAGGTCTTCCAGCCCGCTACCGACAGGTAGTGCCAGGCGACGCTTGCCGCGGTTCCGCTGCAAGCGTCCGCAGTGGCGGCCGCCGCCAATTCGAAATACAGCGTCAGCGTGCTGCCGGCATCGAGTCCGGTGAGTGCCAGGTACAACGCATTGGTCTGCTCGATCAACGGAAACAGCGGCGTGCCGCCTGCCGTACCGCTGGCCGGTGCGGCGGCGGTTTGTTGCGCTACCGTATAAGTGGCAAACCGCGAGACGTGGGAAAACCGGAACGGCCCTTGCGATGCAGTCTTGTCGTCGAAACCGATGACGACGCCGGAACCGTAATTCACCGCCAGGCTGTTGATCACCGGAATGAACGGTGCCGGCGGCAACGGCAGCAGGTCGCTGGCGGGCTTGGCGGCAGGAGTGCCGGTTGCGGCGCTCTTCAAGCCGATCAGCGATTTGGCTTTCTGCAACAGCGTGCCGAGGAAACCGCCGATCAGCTTGCCCACGACGCTCACGATCGCGGCGGTGATTCCAGCCTTGGCACTGATGGTGGCGGCATTCTGCAACGTCACCCACGAGATGACCTGCGGATACAGCGTGTTGCCGAAACCGTGGATGGGCGCACTCAACGTGAAGCGCAGATAGCCGGCAAGCGCCTGCAACGGCGCCGGCAGCGGCGCGCCCTCCAGCGACGGATTGCCGAGCGATGCCGGCAACTGCTTGAGCGTGAACGTGCTTGCGGGCACAGCACCGCTGGTCGTCTGGAACAATACCGTGCCTTCGGCCGGTGCGAGATTCACCCACGCGCCCGCTTGCAAGACGCTGACGGCCACGTTGAAGGCACTGTCGGAAAACGGTGCGAGCACCACCTGCTGCGCGTTCATCAGGTAGTTGTTGTACTGGCTGTAGTACTGCGTGAGTCCACCGGCAGGGAACGGTGCCCAGTTGAACGTGAGCGAGACGTTCTGCAGGTTCTTGCCGAACAGCTCGCTGCTGCCGACATAGAAATTGCCGCCGAGCGCGGCGACCGGCCCAAACATCTGCACCGGCTTGTCCGCCGGCAGTGGCCCGCCATCGCCATACAGCACGGGTGCGGCACCACCGCCGCTGACGGTGATCGCGATCTGCAGCGACGTCAGCATCACGCTCTGGCACAGATTCACCGTGCTGCCTGCCATCACCTTCAACGCAGGCCAGACGGTGGCGAAACCTTGCGGATCTTTCGGCAACGGTACGATGGCCGGCGCCGACGCAGCGAGCGCGATCGTCAGCACGAGTTGGTTCGCGGCATCGCCCGCACTCACGCTGACGGCGCAACCGTACCAACCCTGCGCGGTACTGAGAAACACTTGCCCGGTTTCCGCCAAACCCGGCGGCGGCGCTGCGGCAAAAGTGAAGGTAAGCACGATGGAACGTTGACCCTTGCAGACTGGCAGCAACAATTCCGGCGATTCGATGATGAAGCCGACGCCGGCGACCGCAGCCTGCGCATTGGCGCCGCCGAACAAGTCCCAACCGGTGACGGCACCTGACGCCGAAGTTTGCACGACGGCAGGATCGGTCACCGGATCGATCAGCCAATGCCATGCGGGTTGCCCCGGCACCGGGCTGTCGGCAGTCACCCAGGCGGCAGTGAAAGCCTGCGCGATGTTCGCTTGCGTCAGCGTCGTCGCCGCGGTGCTGGCGAACAGCACCGGAGTTTGATCGGGATAACTGCCGGCGACGAACGCGGTTCCCGCCGGCAACGACAACGGCGCCGCGCCGGCCTTGAGCTGGCACCGCACGAAAACCTGGTCGGGCACGCACGCGGCCGGCGCCAGTTGCAGGACGTCCTGGTAGTAGAAATCCAGGTGCCGCTGCGTCAGCGTGTTGACCTGCGCTTGCTGTATGCCCATCAGCTTGACGAAGGTGATCAGCAACGCGGTATCCGGATGGTCGTTGGGCGCGGTCTGCAACTGCTCGAACTCCTGCGCCGCCGAGTTGATGACTTGTATGTAGAACGAGAACAACTGTTCATAGTCCGTGCGCAAGCGGGCGAATACCGTCGCCGGATCGTCATCGCGCGCCGCGCTGATGCTGCGGTCCAGCCGCCACAACGGCGCGAACGCGTGGAATCGGCCGGGCTCGGCCGGCTCCCACCGGAAGTATTGGGCCAGGCACTGCCGCAACGACATCGTGTCGCTCAGTATCTGACCGATGTCGCCGCCGATGCGTTTGCGGACGAAGTCCTTGAGCGGATAGGACCTGGAGTCGAGTTCCATGTCCGTCACCCAGTGATCGAGCGTCGAGAAAATGCCGGCGACGAGTTCGAACAGCCGGTTGAAATCCTGTTCCAGCGCGGATGCAGCCGCAGTCGTCGTTGCGTTCGCGGCCGGCGTAGCCGACAGCGAACGTGCCAATTTGTCCACCAGCTTGCGGAAGCTGCGGTACTGCAGTTTGTAGGCGGTCTTGCTGATCGCCGCCGTCAGGATCACCGGATCCTTCAGGAAGAAGCGGCTCCAGTCGCCGCTGTGGCGATTGTTCTGATCGAAGAAGTTGATCAACCGCGCATACCGCGCGGCGAACGCCAGCAGATCGCGCGGCGTGCGTTCGTCCACCGGAAAATAACCGGGATCCAGAGCCTGGGCCAGACTCTGCTGCATCGCCGCGTCATTGTGCTGGAAGGACGTCATCGTCATTCAACCCAACAGTCCGGTGCCTTCGTTCAGGAAGAACGGATACACATGGTTGTGGCGCGTGTTGGTCTTCTTGATCACGTACTGGATGCCCACCTGCACCAGGCCATTGAGCGGATCCGGCACGTCGACGGTGACGGCGGTGACGTTGATGCGCGGCTCGAGATCGAGCAGGCTGGCCTTCACCGAATTGACGATCTCGCCCTTGAGCGTGGCATCGACCGCCTTGAACAGGTACAGGTTGAGATCGGATCCGAACGCCGGGTACAGGCTGCGCTCGCCCTTGCGCGTGTTCAGTATCTGGTCGATGGACTGGTTGATGTTGTCCTGGTTGTGCACCAGGTTCAGTTGGTAATTGGCGAGTTCGAACGTCGGCGGAAAACTCCACCCGGAACCCCAGAAGCCGCTCTCGATCATGACTTTTCAGCCTCCTATCATCACGGTGGGCGCGCCGACCATGATCTGGCCGCCGTGCGCGGTACTGTCGCCCAGCCGTGCCGCCGGCATGCCGCAGATCAGCACCGACGACGAGCCCTTGACGATGGCATCGGGCGGACCGACGCACACCAGCATGTCGCCGACGCGCGCCGCCGGCAGCGAGCAGATCAGCACGGTGGGCGCGCCGGGGCCGCACACCGGGCCGCCGACGTGCGGAATCGGCGGCAAGCCCGGCGTTTGCATCGGGCATTCGTGGAAATCGGTGAGTCGCGCGGCGGGTGGCATCGGTTGCGTCCTGTCAGTTGATCATGACCATCGCGGCTTTCAGCGTCATTTCCGCGCTGCCCTGCAGCGCCACCGTCACGCCCTGCACCGAGTACTGCACGTTGGCGTTGGCCTTGACGTTCATGCCGGACACCTGCACGTCGCCGCCGCTGGAAGTTTCGGTGATGCCGGTATCGCCGCTGATCTGCACTTTCTGAGGCGCGCTCAGCGTGATGTTCTTGATGCTGGTGAGCGCGATGCCGGAACTGTCCATCACGATGCTGTTGCCGTGCTGGTCGGTGAGGCTGATCTTCTTGTTCTTGTCGTCGAGCACCACGACGTTGCCGGCCGGCGTCTGCGCGGTGAGTATCGTGTCGTCGTCGTTGAACACCACGCGCAGCTTGCTCTTGGTGACGATGGCCTTGTGGCTGTTCTTCTGATCCGGTTGCAATTCGGAGAACGGCTTGTTCTTGCTGCTGTACACGCTGCCGAGCACGACCGGAAAGCGCGGATCGTCGTTGAGGAAGCCGGCGATCACTTCGTCGCCCACTTCGGGCAGGAAGAACGCGCCGAAGCCGTTGCTGGAATAGAAATTGGCAAGGCGCGCCCAGATGCCGGCGCCGGTCGGGTCGAACAACGGCAAGTCGAGCAGCACGCGGAATTCGCCGTCGGGATCGCTCCACGTCTGCTTGACCGTGGCGTTGTAAAGGCCTTGTACGCCAGGCACCAGTCCGGCGGCCGCCGGCGCCATGACCTCCGGTTCGCTGACGAACCACTGCGGCGACAAGCCGATGCCGTATTCCGTCACCCAGTTGCCTGCTTCGATGGCGTGATGCACCGACGACACGATGTGATTGCCGTTGAACCTGCCGCCGAGACCTTCGAGCGTGATGAAACATCCGGGCTCGGCCACTGCGCTGCCGGGACTGCGCACGGTGCCGATGATCTTGGCGTATTCGCTTTTCAGTATCTGCGCCTTGGCCCAGTTCTGCAGGTTGCCGCTGTCCACCGCCGCTGTAGTCTGCAGCGCGAACTCCGCCAGACCGATGACGCCGGCCAGTTTCTGCGTGGTGAGATTGCCGGGCCCGGCCAGGCTCGCCTGCGACTGGGCGGTGACGAGCTTCTGGTTCTTGAAATCCCACGCGCTGGCCTTGACGCTCTTCAACTGCGTCGCCGCATCCAACTCGGCCTGGAAGCCGTAGATGTCCTGCCCGTAGCACAGCGTCAGCGCCGGCGTCGCGTTCTGGTCGTACGGGAATACGCTGACCTTGCCGTTCACCGTCGTCACCAGCATGCCGTTGACTTCCGCCCGCGTCAGCATGAAGTCCCAATCCGAGCAGTAGTACTGCACCAGCTCGGGAATCTGCGCCGACGTCGCCGTCACCGCGCTGGACAAACCCGGCGAGTTGCCGATCAGCGTGGTGATGACGTCGCTGTCGGTCTTGTTGGCGAACGACGCGCTCTTGCGGCCGACCGTCATCTTCACCGCCTTGTCGCGGCATTCGATTTCGAGTGCCGATCCCACTTCCTCGTCCACCCGCAACGTCTGGCGGGTGACGATGCCGGCGAACACCAGCGCGTTCTGGTTGTCGTAACCGGCTTCGATGGATATCTCGGCACCGGGTACGAAAACCTCGGAACTGCTGGCGGGAAAATCTTCGGTGGCCGGATCGCCGTCGAGTATCACCACGGTGGCGACGCCGATGCGATTGACGGCTTGTTCGATGTGGATCGAATAAACCTGGAACGTGTCCGGTATGGCCTTGCCGCCGGATTTGACGGTGAAGGTGACGAGGCTGCCGTTCTCGATCTGCGCCTGCGCGTTCATTGGCTGCTCCCGCTGACGATGGGCGGAAACGTCAGCACCTGCCCCGGCTTCAGCTGGCGGAATTTGTCGAGCCGGTTGAACTGCGCCAACTGCACGTAGTAGCGGCTGGTGCCGAATACGCGCGCGGACAGCTGCGGCAGCGTGTCGCCGCCCTTCACGGTGACGAGATGAGTGAGGTCGGGCGAGTTCTTGCCTTCTTTTTTGGCGGCGGTGGCCGGCGCCATGTAGGAACTGAAATTGAGCGAAATCTTCGCGCGCAGCGGCGTGCCGTCGGGCTTGAACAGCGTGTAGGTGGTGTCGAAACTCTTGAGGATGCCCTGGAACGTCAGGCTGCTGCCCCAGGTGATGGTGACGAAGTTGGGGCGGTGGATGTCGCTGTTGTAGTCGTAGGTGACTTTCTTCAGGCCGTCGATTTCTTCTTGCAGATCGATGCGGCTATCGTCCACCACGCCGGTGCAGTCGATGATGATGTCGAAGCTCAGCGTTTCCGCCGGCGTCTCCTTGTACTTCGACGACGACTTGCTGCTGTCGAGCGATTGCTGCTCGTTGTAGGCGATGTTCCTGTCCCATTTGAGGGATTCAGGATTCAGCATCAGCAGGTAGTCGCCCACCTTGCTGGCGAACTTCTCGTCGCTGTAGCCGGTGATCTTCATCTTGACCAGGGATCCCATGCGGCACCTCGCGCGTCATCTGGCCACGGGTTTTCTGGCGTGCCTGGCCTGCAGCAGTTTCCTGCATTCGGCCAGCAACTGGCGCTTCAACTGCTTGAGCTCGGCCTTGCCGTGCCCGTCGCGCCGGTCGGGTTCGCGGCTCGTCACTTCGGTCCGGATGACCAGTTCCCTGATTTCGACCGGCATGCCGTCACCTCTCCTCAACGTGCCGCGCCGGCGGCACCGGCGAGGTTGAAATAACTGTAGGCAAACTCCAGCGACTCGATCAGGATCGAGTTGTCCTGCGAATTCAGGTCGGACGCCGACCACTTGACCGGGTAGGCGTCGTTGAACGTCCACGAACTGCAAGTCTGCCCTTTGGCATTCAGCAGGTTGAGCCGGATGTTGCGGGTCGTCACCGCCACCGACAGGCCGTTGTCGAGCGTTTGCACGCACCAGCGCAGCAGCGCCGACTTCGCCGTGCTGACGCCGCGCTTGAGTACCAGGTTCGAAAACGACGTGCCGTTCGGCAGCCGGTAACGGAACCGGTTCTCGCCGCCGCAGCCGACTTCTTCCACCTTCAACTCCTTGTTGATGCCGGAGACTTCCTTGAAGGCGGCATCGGCGTCGCCGCTCAGCCCCTGGAACGACAGGCTGAAATAGAAGCCTGTCTGGTAATCGTCAGCCATTGGTGATGACCAACTGCTCGTGCGCGATTTCCAGCGAGTCCACCGCTACTTCGTTGCCGTCCGACTTGAGGTCGGTGCTGCTGATCTTGGTGGGCCAGGCATTGTTCAACTGCCACTGCATGGTGACTTTGCCGGCTTCGTCCAACAGTTTGATCAGCACCGTGCGGCGCGCGATCGTGTTCATCTTGATCTGCGACAGCCAGTTCCAGAACGTGTTGTCGTTGACGAACACGCCACGCTTCATCGTGACGTTGCCGTACTTGGCGATGCCCGGCATTTTCTCGGTGGAGAACAGCGGGCTGTTGCTCTTGCGGTATTCGATCACCTGTACTTCCGCGTCCATGCCGGACACTTCCTGGAAGGCCACGCCTTTCATTTCGGTTCCGAGGTCCACCTCGAAACGGAATTTGGGCATGGGCCATGTGCTGCCTTGCTTGCTGCCGTCGTCTGCCATGTTCAATCTCCTCTAAACAACAATGTCGTTGATGGGGCCGTACGTCCGTTGTCATCAGGACGTCGGCATTTCCTGTTCGAATGTGATCACGATGAATTCGGCCGGGTGCACCACGGCCACCAGCACCGTCACGCGCATGATGCCGTTGAGAATGTCGTCGGCCGTCATGGTGGAGCCGAGACCGACGTTCACCTGGAACGCCGCATCCGGCGTCGCGCCTTGCAGACCGCCTTCCTTCCAGATGCTGGTGAGGAAGCTGCTGACCATGCTCTTCACGCCGGCCCAGGTATTGGCGTCGTTGGGCTGGAACACGTACGGCTGCGCTGCGAGCTTCACCGACTGTTCGAGCATGATCATGGTTCGCCGCACCGGCACGTAACGCCAGTCCAGGCTGTTGGCATCGAGCGTGCGTGCGCCCCACACCAGGATGCCGAGCCCGTTGAAGAAACGGATGGCGTTGATGGCCTTGCCGCCGATGGCATCGACGTTGAGATAGGCCTGCTGATCGGCCGACAATTTGATCGGCAGATCGACCACGCCCACCATGCTGACGTTGGCGGGTGCCTGCCAGACGCCTTCGTTGGCATCGACGTTGGCATAGACGCCGGCCATGCCGCCGCTGGGCGGCAGTACGTTGGCGTCGGTGAGCACGTGCTGCGTGATGTTGGCGTAGGTGGTGCTGGCCATCATCAGCGCCGAGTGGTACTGCGCGGTGCTGAGCGGATTGGCCGGCGGATTCTGGATCT
>DATJXP010000329.1:0-15539 GCA_035500035.1 Candidatus Acidiferrum sp.
CGACGCCAGGTTGAACCGCTTCGATTCCAGCGCGGTCAGGTACACCGCCGGTTTCACCAGCGAACCGATCTGGCGCGACGCGTGCAGCGCACGGTTGAAGCCGCTGTAGCCGCGCTTGCGACCGCCTGCCAGCGCACGCACTTCGCCGGTGTTGGCGTCGGCGATGACCACCGCGGTTTCGAGCGGGTTGTCTTTGCGGCCGGCGCGTTCGATACGGCCCACGGCTGCATCCAGTTTCGCTTCCATGCGCGACTGCATGATCACGTCGAGCGTGGTGAAAATGTTGAGGCCTTCGGTGCGCAGCGCATTCTTGTCGTAGTCGCGCTTGAGGTTGTCGTACACCAGTTCCATGAAAGCGGGGTAGCCGTTGCCCTGCTCCACCACTTTTTCGCGCAACACCAGCTTGGCCTTGATCGCCTGCTGGTAGTCCTTGTCGCCGAGTTCGCCGATGTCGTGCATGCGGGTCAGCACCACGTTGCGACGCTCGACCGCGCGTTCGGGATTGCGCAGCGGGTTGTAGTACGACGCGCCCTTGGCGATGCCGGCCAGCAGCGCGATTTCGTCGGTGCGCAATTCCTTCAGCGGCCGCGCGAAGTAGTACTGCGACGCCAGCGCGAACCCGTGGATGGCGCGGCTGCCGTCCTGGCCGAGAAAGATTTCGTTCAGATAGGCGCCGAGGATCTGGTCCTTGCTGAAGTGCAGTTCGAGCGCGACCGCCATCATCGCCTCCTCGATTTTTCTGCGCAGAGTCTGTTCGCGGTCGAGATAAAGATTCTTGATCAACTGCTGCGTCAACGTGCTGCCGCCCTGCACGAAGGCGCCGGCGCGCAAATCGGCCCACAACGCGCGGGCGATGCCGTAGGGATCGATGCCGTGATGCTGGTAGAAGCGCGTATCTTCGATCGCAATCACCGCCTTCACCAGCGCCGGCGGCACTTCGTTCAGACCTACCGGCAGGCGATCTTCGCCGGTGGCCGGGTTGATCTGTTCGAACTCGACCGGCTCCAGCCGCAGCAACGGCAAGTCCATGCCGCTTTCGTCCTGCACGCTGGTGACGCGATGGCCGTCGAAACCGAGATCGGCGTAAGCCGACATCTCTTCGCCGTCCCAGAAACGGAAGCCACGGCTGCGCAGCATCACGTGATCGCCATTGACGCGGTATTCGCCGGAGCCCGTTACCTTCGGCGTACGCCGGTAACCGAGCCGCTGCAGATATTCGACCAGATCATTGGCGTTGACATGGGCCTCAGTGTAGAGCTCGAGCGGCCGCGAATAGATGCGCGCCGGCAGTGCCCATTGCAGCGCCTCGAAGTCGCGCCGCACCTGGATGTCGATCTTGATCCACCACAGGCCCATGCCCACCACGGCCGCAAGCAGCAGGTACCACACGAAACGCGGGATGTGCCAACGGCGGGGAGGACTGGAGCCGGAAGGAGTCCGGTTAGCGGGGGTCGATCGGGACGGCATGGCGCAATTATCGCATCCTGTGCCCCCTCAAGCCCAAGGATTTGTTGGATAATGCGGGCATCGTTCCAAAGTCAGGTTATCCCCTCCCATGCAAGAGCTGACGTTGCTGCGTCCCGACGACTGGCACGTGCATTTTCGTGACGGCCAGGTGCTGCAGCACACGGTACCGCCGACGGCCCGCGTGTTCCGCCGCGCCATTGCGATGCCGAACCTGGTGCCGCCGATCAAGACTACCGAGCAGGCGCTCGACTACCGTGAACGCTTGCTGGCACATGCGCCAGTTGGTTCCGAGTTCGATCCGCTGATGGTGCTGTACCTGACCGACGAAACCAACCCCGCCGAAATCCGCCGCGCCAAAAACAGCGGCCACGTGGTGGCGGTGAAGTTATATCCGGCCGGGGCCACCACCAATTCCGCGCACGGCGTCACCAACCTGGAAAAAGTGTATCCGGTGCTGGAAGCGATGAGCGAAGTCGGCATGCCGCTGCTGGTGCACGGCGAAGTGACGCGCGCCGAGATAGACATCTTCGACCGCGAGCAGGTATTCATCGACACCGTGCTGGTGCCGCTCTGCCAGCGTTTGCCGAAGTTGCGTGTCGTGCTCGAGCACATCACCACGCGCGACGCCGTGCAGTTTGTTACTGGCGCGCCAAAGAACATCGCGGCTACGGTTACTCCGCAACATCTGCTATACAACCGCAACCATCTGCTGGTCGGCGGTGTGCGTCCACACTTTTATTGCCTGCCGGTGCTCAAACGCAACATCCACCAGCAGGCGCTGCTCGACTTCGTTGCCAGCGGTTCGCCCAAGCTGTTCCTCGGCACCGATTCGGCTCCGCATGCCCGCCACACCAAGGAGAATGCCTGCGGCTGTGCCGGCTGTTTCACCGCCCCCGCCGCGATCGAAATGTACGCGGAGGTGTTCGAGTCGCTCGGCTGTCTCGACAAGCTCGAAGCCTTCGCCAGCCACTACGGCCCCGACTTCTACCGCATGCCGCGCAACACCCAGCGCATTACGCTGCGCAAGCAAGCGTGGGTGCTCGACAAGGAACTGCACTTCGGCGACCACCACATCGTGCCGCTGCGCGCCGGCGAAACCCTGCACTGGAAACTCCATCGTGACTGACAAGATAGTTTCCGCCATCGGCAAACGCTTTCGTGGTTATTTGCCGGTGGTGGTCGATGTCGAATGCGGCGGCTTCAATGCCAAGACCGACGCCATCCTCGAAGTGGCGGCGGTGCTGCTCGACATCGACGACAACGGCCAGCTCGTGCGCGAAGCAACGCACTTCTATCGGGTCAAGCCGTTCGAAGGCGCCAACATCGAGGAATCCGCGCTCAAATTCACCGGCATCAATCCGCATCATCCGTTGCGCGTTGCCTATCCGGAATTGCAGGTGTTCCAGCAATTGTTCCAGGCCATTCGTGCCAAGGTAAAAGCCACCGGTTGCACGCGCGCAATTCTCGTTGGCCACAATGCGCACTTCGATCACGGCTTCATCAACGCTGCCGCCGAGCGCCATAAATTGAAACGCAATCCGTTTCATCCGTTCTCCAGCCTCGACACCGTGTCGATGTCGGCGTTGTGCTACGGCCAGACAGTGCTCGCGCGTGCGTGCGAAGCCGCCGGGCTCGGCTTCAATGCCGAAGAAGCGCACAGCGCCCGTTACGACGCCGAAAAAACCGCCGACCTGTTCTGCCTGATCGTCAATCGCTGGCAGGCCCTGGGCGGACTTCAACTGAATGCCGACGCTGCCGCCGAAGAGGTCGTGGCCGATGCGGACGAATGACGATCGCGCGCGTCGCTGGCGGCACACGCGGCCGGCCGCGCACGAATCGTGGGATGCGTTCGCCGACCGACTGCCAACCATCGGCGAGCATTGGATAGACACCTGCAAGAGCCGCGGCAATCCGGTGGTGATCATTGACACGCTGGGCACGGTACTGCGTGCGAAGCAGGCGCTGGCCGCCACCGTCATGTTCGCGCGCCGCATCGGCAAATTGAGTCCCGAACCCAACATCGGCCTGTTGCTGCCGAGCAGCAGCGGCAGCCTGCTGGCCAACCTGGCGGTGGCGCTGCTGGGCAAGACTGCGGTCAACCTCAACTTTACTGCCAGCGGCGATGCCCTGCTGTCGTCGCTGCAGCAGGCGCAAGTGCGCACGATCTATACCTCGCAACGTTTCCTCGATCGATTGCAAACGCGCGGCGTCGATCTTGCACCAGTGCGTCAACACGCGCGGCTGGTGTTGCTGGAAGAGTTGAGAGCCGGCATTCCACTGGCAGAAAAAGTACTGACGTTGTTGGCTTGCCGCCTGCTGCCGGCCAGCCTGCTCAAGCGATGGCTGGTGCGCTCGCGCGACAATCGCGACGTTGCCGTCATCCTGTTTTCCAGCGGCAGCGAAGGCCAACCGAAAGGCGTGACGCTGACGCATCGCAATCTCGTCATCAACGTCAAACAGATTTCGCAGTTGCTGGCGTTCCGCGACGACGACGTGGTGTTGGCCAACCTGCCGCCGTTCCATGCGCTCGGGCTGACGGTGACGCACTACATGCCGGCGCTGGAGCGGGTCAAAGTAGTGTGCCACGCCGATCCGCTCGATGTGGTCGGCGCAGCGGAGGCCATCGCCAGTCACAACATCACCACGATGTTCGGCACTTGCAGCTTTTATCGGCTGTACAACCGCAATGCCAAAATACGGCCGGAGCAACTGCGCAGCGTGCGGCTGTGCATCGCCGGCGCGGAAAAACTGCAGGAAGACGTGCGGCTCGAATTTGCGCGCAAGTTCAGCAAGGGCATCCTCGAGGGCTACGGTGCCACCGAGACGGCGCCGGTAGCATCGGTCAACCTGCCTGAACGCGTCGGCCCCGATGGCTCGCATCTGCCTGCTGCGTGGAAGCCGGGATCGGTCGGCCCGCCATTGCCGGGCACTGCATTTCGGATAGTCGATCCCACCAGTTTTGCCGCGTTGCCCACCGGCGAGGCCGGCATGGTGCTGATAAACGGTGCCCAGGTGATGCCGGGTTATCTCGACAATCACGACAAGACGCAGGCAGCGCTGCGGCTAATCGACGGTCAGCGCTGGTACGTCACTGGCGACAAGGGCTATCTCGATGCCGATGGTTTCCTGTTCCTGATCGACCGTTATTCGCGCTTCGCCAAGATCGGCGGCGAGATGGTTGGCTTCGGCACCGTCGAAGCCGCGATACGCAGCATCGTCAACGACGACAACTGCGAAGTGGTGGTCACCAGCGTGCCGGACGAACGCAAGGGCGAACGTCTCGTCGCCTTCGTTACCCAAGCACTCGACGCCAATGCGATGCGCGAAAAACTGCTGGCAACGGGTCTGAACGCGTTGGCGTTGCCGTCGTACTGGTTCCAGCTCGAAGCGATCCCCAAACTCGGCTCCGGCAAGACCGATTTCGCCGCTGTCGCCAGGCTGGCGCAAACCAAGGTCGGCGCTGGCTGAAAGCGTCTGAGTTGGCTCAACGCGGCCGGTTCAACCAATCGTACTCGTCTTCATCGATCACATCGGTTTCCTGCCGGCCTGCCGCTATCCACGCCTGCAGTGCCGGCAACTCCAGCAAGGCACCGATATAACGCGCCGTTGTCACACTTAGTGCCGGTTGGTAGGAATGCAAACGCAGCGCCACCGGCGCATACATCGCATCGACGATGCCGAATGCGCCGAACAGGAACGGCCCACCGCTGCGCGCCAGGCATTCGCCCCAGATCGTCTCGATCCGAGCCAGATCCTTTGCCAGCGACGGCGTCACCGGCACCTGGCGCCGGAAACAGACATTCATCGGCCACTGCGAACGCAGCGCGGTGAACCCGGAATGCATTTCGGCGGCATAGGCCCGGGCCAGGGCACGCTCCGGTTGCGAGGCTGGCCAGCCCTTGCCGCCAAGCAACCGCTCATTGGCATATTCGGCAATGGCGAGCGAATCCCAGACTTTGACCTCGCCATCGATCAGCACCGGCACCTTGCCGGTCGGCGACCAGGACTGCAGCGTGGCCGCGGTATCCGGTTTGAACAGCCCGACCCGCACTTCGTTGAACGCTACGCCGAACTGGCTCAGCAGTAACCAGGGCCGCAGCGACCAGGACGAATATTTCTTGTTTCCTATTACCAGCGTGAGTTGCGTCATCGGTCACATCGCTCCAGACAGTTATTGACATTGATTCTCATTTGCGTTCAAATTCGCACCAAACCTGACAACTGTTTGATTTATGTACGTTTGTCTCTGCAAAGCCGTTACTGATCGCCAGATCCGCAACTCGATTTCGGAAGGCGCCACCACCTTCGCCGAAATCCGTCGCCAGCTCGGCGTTGCCACCCAATGCGGCAAGTGCTGTCAGCAGGCCAAGTCCATCGTCGAAACCGCGACCAAAAAACAGTTGTTCACACCTGCCGTCTAGCAGGTACTTTTGCCGCGCTCCCAATAACGTTTCTCATCCTCACCGGCATCGGTTTTACGCTGGAAAATACGCCTCGTTTGCATTGCTGCGCAGTCGGAAAATTTTCTGGACGCCATCGCGTACCGGCACGACAATCCAAGCCATTCCATCCAGGCCAGACCTTCCAAGGAGCTTCGCATGCAAGGCGACAAACAAATGATTGCCCACCTCAACAAGATCCTGGGCAACGAGCTGATCGCGATCAACCAGTACTTCCTGCATGCCAAGATGTTCAAGGACTGGGGCCTGAAGGAACTGGCCGAAGTCACGCACCACGAAAGCATCGACGAAATGAAGCATGCCGACAAGCTGGTCGAGCGCATCCTGTTTCTCGAAGGCCTGCCGAACCTGCAGGATCTCGGCAAACTGCACATCGGCGAGGACACGCCGGAAATGCTGCGTTGCGACCTGGCGCTGGAGATGCGGGCGATTCCCGATCTGCGCGTTGCCATCGCCCACGCCGACAGCATCCGCGACTACGTGTCGAGCGAGCTGCTGGAAGACATCCTCGAAGCCGAGGAAGAGCACGTCGATTGGCTGGAAACCCAACTGTCGCTGATCGACAAGGTCGGCCTGCAGAACTACCTGCAGGAAAAGATGGACGACTGATCCGCCGCCCGGTTTCCGTACCGTTTCCGGGTGAATGCCGGTACGGGTTCCGCCTTGCAAAAGCAAAACGCTGCCTGCATAGTTGCCGGCCTGCAAACTTCAACCACTGACAGTCCAAGGAGTACTTCATGAGCGCGTTCGTTTGCCAGAAAGCCCCCAATTTCACCGCTGCCGCCGTCATGCCGGACGGCTCCATCAAGGAGAACTTCTCGCTCTCCGATTACGCCGGCAAATACGTGGTGGTGTTCTTCTATCCGCTCGACTTCACCTTCGTGTGCCCGTCCGAAATCCTGGCCCACAACAGCCGCGTCGAAGAATTCAAGCAGCGCAACGTGCAGGTCATCGGCGTGTCGATCGACTCGCAGTTCACCCACTCCGCTTGGCGCAACACCGCGCTCGACAAAGGCGGCATCGGCGCCGTCGGCTTCCCGCTGGTGGCTGACGTCAAGCACGACATCGCCAAGGCCTTCGGCGTCGAGCATCCGCAGGCCGGCGTCGCGCTGCGCGGTTCGTTCCTGATCGACAAATCGGGCGTGATCCAGCACATGGTCATCAACAACCTGCCGCTCGGCCGCAACGTCGACGAGATGGTGCGCATGGTCGATGCGCTGCAGTTCTCGGAAGAGCACGGCGAAGTGTGCCCGGCCGGCTGGAACAAGGGCGACGAAGGCATGAAGCCGACCGCCGCCGGCGTGGCATCCTACCTGGCCAAGCACGGCAAGGAACTCTGATCCCCGCCTGAAAAAACGGCAACAAAATGGAAAAGCCGGCGTAATGCCGGCTTTTTCATTGTGAATTGTTGCGGGCGTTTCTGCACCTTGTTCAAATCTGCGCCATGAACCTGATCCACCATCCCAGGCGTTACCTGCTCGACATCTTCGTTGGCATCCTGCTGGCGTCGCTGTTGGTGTTCGGCAGCCTCTATATCTACCAGCTCAACAACGACGCGCGCGACCAGCAACTCGACTCCGCGTTGGCGATGCAGGGCCAGCAGTATTCCAACGATCTCGGTTGCGTCGCCTGCCATACCGTCGATGGCAGCCCCGGCATCGGGCCGTCGTGGGTCAACATGTGGGGACGCACCGAAACCGTCCTGGCCCAGCGCGAGCAATTGAGCGTGGTGGTGAACGAAGCCTACATCCGTGAATCGATCCAGGCCCCGGCCGCCAAGGTCGTGAAGGATTATCCCAACGTGATGACGCCTTACTTTTTGGAAGAGCCGCAGACTACCGCGCTGATCGCTTACATCAAGGCCTTGGGCAAGCCGCAAAACCCTGCTAGTCCTTAGGGCACGCCATGGCGTGCCCCTACGTTGCCTGTTGGTACTCACGCCGCCATTTGAAGTAGCCGAACACAACGATGACGACGTAGCCGGCAAACAGCAACGCCGTCAGATAACGTTCGCGGTCGAAATAGACCACGATGGCGATGCCGTCGATCAGTATCCAGTACAGCCAGTTTTCCAGCACCTTGCGCACGACCAGGAAGGTAACGACGACGCTGCTCCACGTAATGAACGAATCGACATACGGCCACGCTGCATCCGTGTTGTGCTGCAGGTAATAGCCATTGCCCAGGCTGAGCACGCTGACTATCGCGGCGAACAGCAGATGCTGCATCGTCGTCAGCGTGGTGATAGTGCGGCTGTCGCTACCACCTGAACCCTGCCGCCACTGCCACCAGCCCAACACGGCCATCACGGCGTAAAACACGTTGAGCCAGGTTTCCATGTACAACTTCGATTCCCAACACAGCCAGACGTAAATGGCCGAACTGACGAAGGCACACAACCAGCACCACAGGCTCTCGCGCGCCGCCAGCAACAGATAGACGATGGCGAGCGCTACCGCGAGCCCTTCCAGCGACAGTACCGCTTGCAGGATGGTTTGCAGTTGCTGTTGCATCAATCAGGATCGTAGCCGGGGATGAACTTGGTGACGAACACCGCCTTGCCGTGTTTGGCGTGACTCCACGCGAACATTTCGGTAAGCGTGTTCATCACGGCAGCGTAGTCGCCGGTCACCGTGGTCGCGGTGGCGGTGGTGTTCACGCGCAAACCGGGATAGGTGTTGAGCTTGGCGATGAAATCGAGAATCAGGCTCACGTAATCCGCCTGCAGCGGATACATCGAAATTTCCACGGTCATCATCATTCGGAATTCCCCTTCATCACGTTGAGCACCACGCCGATCAACACCAGCGCCATGCCGAGGTAGGTCATCAGGTTGAAGTTCTCGGCGAACAATAACAGGCCGAGCACGATGGAAAAAATCACTTCGCTGTAACTGACGATGGCCACGGTCGAGATCGCCGCCGTCTGGTACGAGCGCGTCATGAAGTACTGGCCGAGCTGCGAAGTGACGCCCAGCAGCGCCAGGTTCAACCACTGAAGCGGCGACGGCACCACGAAGCCGAACCACATCGCGGCACCGGTCAGCGGCAAACACACGAGCGGAAAATACAGCATGATCACCAGCGGATGCTCACTCTTGCCGAGCCGGCGCACCGAACTGTAGGCCAGCCCCATGCAGAACGAGGCCGAAATGCCAATCAGCAGATGCAGCCACGAAATGCGCACGTCGAAACCCTGGATCAACGCCACGCCGACGAAACACACGACGAAATAGCCGATCTGCAACGGCGTCACCGCCTCCTTCACCATCCACACGCCGAGCAGTGTGGTGAAGATCGGCGACAAGTGCGTCAGCGTAGTCGCCGCCGCCATCGGAATGTGCTGCAGCAACCAGAAGCCCTGCGCCAGCGACAGCATGCCGGCGAAGCCGCGCAGCACCAGGCCCTTGCGATCCTCGCCCCACGGCGAAATGCCGAGTTTCCAGATGCCGGCCAGGCACAGGCTGGCAGCGATCAGCGCGCGCACGAAAATGATTTCCGCCACCGGCATGGTGCCGAGGTTCTTGGTGAACACGTTCATCAGCGCGAAGAACACGCTGGCCATCAGCATGTACAGCACGCCGCGAGTGGTGGATGAAAGTTGCAATGCCATCATTGAACAGCGCCTGCGGCGCACGAAGCCGTTAACACAGGAATATGAATTGAAATGGCCAGTAGCGTTGTTGTTGGTTCACGAAAAACAAAAAGCCCGGGCAATGCCCGGGCTCGTCCAAACTCCTGCGGGTTATCAGGCGTGCGCGCGCTTGGCGGCGCTGTCGTCGAGCAGTTTCTTCAGTTCGCCGGCTTCAAACATCTCGGTCATGATGTCGCAACCGCCGACGAGTTCGCCGTCAACAAACAGCTGCGGGAAGGTTGGCCACTCGGACACCTTCGGCAGATTGGCGCGGATTTCCGGGTTGCTGAGGATGTCGACGTAGGCGAACTTCTGGCCGCACGACATCAACATCTGCGCAGCGCGTGCGGAAAAGCCGCATTGCGGCTGATTGGGGTTGCCCTTCATGTAGATCAGGATGGGGTTGTTCTTGATCTGGTCCTTGATGGTGTCTTCAATGCTCATGGTTCACCTGCCGTTACTGGAAATCACCAACTGCCGAATGGACTGCTGATATGAAGCATATTGTAGTCCTTCCGCCCCGCGGGTAGCCAGTGTCGGCCCCCGCTGGTAGAATCCGCGCCTTCCCGGGCAGCACAGGCTGCCTTTTTGCGTTTTTTGGCACAGGGAATTTGCAAGGGGCCGCCAAAGCCACAAGGCCTGTACTGACATTGCCGGTGTGCAACCGCGGGCAATGCAAGTGCAAATGCCGCAAAGATTCTGCATGTAGGAGAGTGACCGATGACCGCCGCCACCCCGCCTGCCACCAATGCCGTCAGCACGCCGCTGATGAGCAACTACGGCCGCCAGGACATCGCGTTCGTGCGCGGCGAAGGCTGCTGGCTGATTGATGCCAACGGCAAGCGTTATTTCGATTCGCTCGCCGGTGTCGCCGTCAATGCGCTCGGCCATTCGCACGCCGGCTTCATCGCCGCAGTGCGCGACCAGGTCGGCACGCTGGCGCACGTCTCCAACCATTTCCAGATTCCGTTGCAGACCGCGCTCGCGGCCGAACTGTGCAAACGCTCCGGCATGCAACAGGCGTTCTTCTGTAACTCCGGCACCGAGAGCATCGAAGCCGCGATCAAACTCGCGCGCAAATGGGGCCATAACAAAGGCATCACGCAGCCGGTCATCATCGTCACCGAAGGCGCGTTCCACGGCCGCACGTTGGGCGCGCTCACTGCGACGCACAGCGCGTTCTACCAGGAAGGCTTCGGCCCGCTGCCGGCCGGCTTCGTGCGCGTGGCCTACAACGATGTCGCTGCGATGAACGCCGCCGTGCAAGCCAACAAGGGCAACGTGGTCGGCATCCTGGTCGAACCGGCACAGGGCGAAGGCGGCGTACACGTGCCCGCTCCCGATTACTTGAACAAGTTGCGCGCGCTGTGCGACACCAACGACCTGTTGCTGATGCTCGACGAAGTGCAGACCGGCAACGGTCGCTGCGGCAAATGGTTCGCGTATCAGTTGAACGGCATCCTGCCCGACATCCTCGCCACCGCCAAAGGTCTTGGCAACGGTTTTCCGATCGGCGCCACGCTGGCAGCCGGCAAAGCCGCGGGTGTGTTCCAGCCCGGACATCACGGTTCGACCTTCGGCGGCTCGCCGCTGGCGTGTCGCGCCGGTCTTGCCGTTTACGAAGCGCTGGACAAAGAAGATCTGGTCGGCAATGCCGCGCGCATGGGCCAGTACTTGCTGCAGCGTTTGCAAACGGCACTGGCCGGCAACGCCAGGGTCAAGGAGATTCGCGGCATGGGGCTGTTGATCGGCATCGAGCTGGAAGACAGCGGCAAGGCGCTGGTCGCGCGCGCACGCGAGCTCGGCCTGATCATGAACGTCACCGCCGACAAGGTGATCCGGCTGATTCCGCCGCTGATCATCAGCAAGGACGAGTGCGACTTCGTCATCAACACCATCGTGAAGATGCTGCAGGAGTAACAGTATGGCAGTCCGGCATTTCCTCACCCTGCTCGACCTCAGCCCGAACGAACTGAAGGCGCTGCTGAAGCGCGCGGGCGAACTCAAGCACATGCAAAAAAGCGGCGTGCCGCACGAATACCTGAAGAACCGCACGCTGGCGATGGTGTTCGAGAAGGCCTCGACCCGCACGCGCGTGTCGTTCGAGACGGCGATGATCCAGCTCGGCGGCGGCTCGATTTTCCTGTCGCCGCAAGACAGCCAGCTCGGCCGCGGCGAACCGATCGAAGACACCGCGCGCGTGCTGTCGCGCATGGTGGACGCGATCATGGTGCGCACCTACGCCCACAGGAAGATCGAAACCTTCGCGCAGTATTCGCGCGTGCCGGTCATCAATGCGCTGACTGACGATCATCATCCGTGCCAGCTGCTGGCGGATCTGCAGACCTATGTCGAACATCGCGGCGACATCACCGGCAAGACGGTGGCGTGGATCGGCGACGGCAACAACATGTGCAACTCGTTCATCCACGCCGCCCATCAGCTCGACTTCGAACTGGTGATCGCCTGCCCGTCCGGCTACGAACCGATGCCGGAACTGCTGCGCGATTACGCGAAGAACGTGCGGCTCGAGCGCGATCCGCACAAAGCCGTGCGCAATGCAACGCTGGTCGCCACCGACGTATGGGCCTCGATGGGCCAGGAAGAAGAACAAAGCAAGCGCCGCGTCGCGTTCGCGCATTACCAGGTCGATGGCGGGCTGATGAGTCGCGCCGCCGGCAATGCCATCTTCCTGCACTGCCTGCCGGCGCATCGCGGCGAAGAAGTCAGCCCCGAAGTAATCGACGCGCCCGATTCGCTGGTGTGGGAAGAGGCGGAGAATCGCCTGCACGCGCAGAAAGCGCTGCTGGAATTCCTGCTGTGCCAGAACGCCTGAGCCTGCCGCGACGAGCACCCGGCTCGACATTGCCGGCATCAGCTGTCCGGCGGCCAGCATCGGCGTGATGGACGCGGGCTTTGCCCGGCTGGCGCCGGGGGCGGAAACCAGGCTGGCCCTGGTGCCGGACCGCCTGACGCTGTTTTCAGCCGCTTCCTGACCGCTCCCTGCCCTGAACCCGCCCCCGCCGCCCCGATTCGGGGCAAAAATTGTCCGGCTTTTCAATAAGTTTTGGCCCGGTTTTTGAGTACCGGGCTGCCCCCTCCCCACCCACATGCTGTACACAGCAAATTAACAAGCTTTGCCTCTTGTGAAAAAATTTTATTACTTGATATAGTGCGGCCAGAAGAAGAAGACCCTATATCTTGTGCTTTGGTTGGAGTGCAGCCGGCGGGTTTGCCGGCTCCAGGTACTGAACAAGTACTGAAAAAAGTACTGACGAAAAGTACGCAACAGATACGCCCATAATCAGAAAAAACGGCAACGCCACTACAGGACACACAACATGCAGACCAGCACCGAACACACCAGCGCTTCCCCGCGACCGGCCAGCCGTGCAAGCAGCGCCACAGCCGCCGACAACCTGAACATCACGGCTCCCGGCCAACTGCGCGTGATCAAGCGCAACGGCGCTGTCGTCATCTATGACAACAGCAAGATCACCGTCGCCATCACCAAGGCGTTCCTCGCCGTTGAAGGCGGCAACGCGGCCGCTTCCACCCGTGTGCATGAAGTAGTGGCCAAGCTGGTCGACGAGATCGCCAACATCTTCCGTCGTCGCATGCCGTCCGGCGGCAGCGTGCACATCGAAGACATCCAGGACCAGGTCGAACTGGCGCTGATGCGCAACGGCGAGCATAAAGTCGCCCGCGCTTACGTGATCTACCGCAGCGAGCGCGCCCGCGAGCGCGACCAGCAGAACACCGCGCAGCGCGACGAACGCCCCGACATCATCGTCACCATGGAAGACGGCTCCACCCGTCCGCTCGACACCGGCCGCCTGCGCACCGTCATCAACGAAGCCTGCGACGGCCTGTTCGGCGTTGACGCCAACAAGATCTACGAAGACACGCTGAAGAACCTCTACACCGGCGTCAACATCAACGACGTGCGCGTGTCCCTGGTGATGACGGCGCGTCCGCTGGTCGAACAGGAACCGAACTACAGCATCGTCGCCGCCCGTTTGTTGCTCGACACGCTGCGCAGCGAAGCCTTGCGCTTCCTCGGCGTGGCACAAAGCGCGACCCAGAGCGAGATGCACTACCGCTACGCCGCCACGCTGCGCCCCTACATCGAAAAAGGCGTGCAGCTGGAACTGCTGTCGCCCGAACTGCTGAAGTTCGACCTGCCCCGCCTCGGCGAAGCACTGAAAGCCGAACGCGACGACCAGTTCACCTACCTCGGCCTGCAGACGCTGTACGACCGCTATTTTATCCACAGCGAAGGCGTGCGCATCGAACTGCCGCAGATCTTCTTCATGCGCGTGGCGATGGGCCTGGCCGTCAACGAAAGCAACCGCGAAGAGCGCGCGATCGAGTTCTACAACCTGCTGTCGAGCTTCGACTACATGGTTTCCACGCCGCAGTTGTTCAACTCCGGCACGCTGCGCCCGCAGTTGTCGAGCTGCTTCCTGACCACGGTGCCGGATGACCTCAGCGGCATCTATCACGCGATCCACGACAACGCCATGCTGTCGAAATTCGCCGGCGGCCTCGGCAACGACTGGACGCCGGTGCGCGCGCTCGGCGCCTACATCAAGGGCACCAACGGCAAATCGCAAGGTGTTGTCCCCTTCCTCAAAGTCGTCAACGACACTGCCGTTGCGGTGAACCAGGGCGGCAAACGCAAAGGCGCCGTGTGCTCGTACCTGGAAACCTGGCACCTCGACATCGAAGAATTCCTCGAGCTGCGCAAGAACACCGGCGACGACCGCCGCCGCGCGCACGACATGAACACCGCCAACTGGATTCCCGACCTGTTCATGAAGCGCGTGTTCCAGGACCAGAGCTGGACCTTGTTCTCGCCCAACGAAGTGCCCGAGCTGCACGAACTGCACGGCAAGGCCTTCGAAGAACGCTACACGCATTACGAAAAGCTCGCGCTTGAGGGCAAGATCTACGTGCATAAAGTGGTGCAGGCCAAAGACCTGTGGCGCAAGATGCTGTCGATGCTGTTCGAAACCGGCCATCCGTGGATCACGTTCAAGGATGCCTGCAACATCCGCTCGCCGCAGCAACATGTCGGCACCGTGCACTCGTCCAACCTGTGCACCGAGATCACGCTCAACACCAGCAAGGACGAGATCGCCGTGTGCAACCTCGGCTCGATCAACATGGTCAACCATGTCACCGAGAAAGGTCTCGACCGCGACAAGCTGAAGAAAACTGTGCGTACTGCCGTGCGCATGCTCGACAACGTCATCGACATCAACTACTACTCGGTGGAAGCCGCCAAGACTTCCAACATGCGCCATCGCCCGGTGGGCCTCGGCATCATGGGCTTCCAGGATGCGCTGTACATCCAGAAGATTCCGTACGCGTCGAACGATGCGGTGACCTTCGCCGACCGTTCGATGGAAGTGATCAGCTATTACGCCATCGAAGCCTCCACCATGCTGGCGGAAGAACGCGGCACCTACGAAAGCTACAAGGGTTCGCTGTGGGACAAAGGCATCCTGCCGATCGATTCGCTGAAAGTGCTGCAGCAACAGCGCGGCGCTGATTATCTGCAAGTCGATACCAGCAGCACGCTCGACTGGGATGGCATGCGCGACCGCGTCAAGCAGAAAGGCATGCGCAACTCCAACGTGATGGCGATCGCGCCGACCGCAACCATCGCCAACATCACCGGCGTGTCGCAGTCGATCGAGCCCAACTACGAGAACCTGTTCGTCAAGTCGAACCTCAGCGGCGAGTTCACCGTGGTGAACCCGTACCTGATCCGCGACCTGAAGAACTTGGGACTCTGGGACAGCGTGATGCTGAACGACCTCAAGTACTACGAAGGCAGTGTGCAGAAGATCGACCGCATCCCGGGCGACCTGAAAACGCTGTACGCCACCGCGTTCGAGATCAGTCCGCAATGGCTGGTGGAAGCCGCGAGCCGGCGCCAGAAGTGGATCGACCAGGCGCAGTCGCTGAACA
>DATJXP010000330.1:0-4886 GCA_035500035.1 Candidatus Acidiferrum sp.
TCGAGGATCTGCTCGCGCTTCTGTTCGGCGGTAACCAGCAACACCGGCAGCGCGGCGAGCGTCGGGTCCGCACGGATCGTGCGCAACAGTTCGATGCCGTCCATGTGCGGCATGTGACGATCGGTAATGACGAAATCGAACGGCAGCGTGCGCAGCAGGCCAAACGCCTGCGCGCCGTCCTCGGCTTCCTCGATGTTGCGCAGCCCCAGCTCTTCGAGCGAGCGTCGCACGATACGGCGCATGGAACCGTGATCGTCGACGACAAGTATTCTCATGTCTTTGTTCATTTGGCACCTTGCGTGCCAGTTTCCAAACGCATCATGTCCGTATAACAAGAAACTGGAGTCATCGGTTTTGGGCGATAAGCCGACTCATTTTGCGTTCAATGACCTCGTGGCGGCAGCGAGACGGGCAAGGGGCTGCCGGTTAGCGGGTCATCGAGGAAAATAACGGCAGCGCGCGGGATTGCCTAAAGAATATTTATCCGCTTTTATTGGCACCGGCTGTTCGATCCCGGTCGGGAATTCCAATAAAGAGGGGTAAATACCAGTGAAAACCATCGTTCAATTAAGCCTGTGTGCCGGGCTGTTCGCCCTGGGCACGAGCGCCGCCCATGCGCAAGCCAACTGCGACCGCGCGTGCCTGGGCACCGTGCTCGATCAGTATCTGGCCGCCGTGGTCAAACACGATCCTGCCGCGGCGCCGCTGGCGTACGGCGTACGCCAGACCGAAAACGCCATCAACGTAGCGCCCGGCAACGGCGTGTGGAAAACGCTGACAGCGCTGGGCGACGTGCAGCGCAAGTACTTCGATCCGGTCAGCGGCCAGGCCGCGTATTACGGCAGTATCAAGGAAGGCAACGACGATGCGCTGGTCACCGCACGCATCAAAGTCGAGAACCGCAAGATCACCGAAGCCGAGTGGTACATCGCACGTCCCAACGACCCAGGCTTGAGCGGCGAGCGCAAACCCGGCGGCCCGCCGGCCAACCTGATGAACGTCGAATACCTGAAAACCAACGGCCCGCCGATCCGCACCGTGCCGGCCGCCGAACGGCTTGATCGCGACAGCCTGATCCGCGTGGTCGACAGTTATTTCGATGCCATCAATTCGCACGATCGCAGCGCGGCACTGGTGCATGCCGGTTGCGGCCGCGCCGAAAACGGCACGCCGGCGCCGGGTGGCGCCTTCCTGCCGCCGATCGCCACGTCACCGGCGGCAGCCAACAACGCGCAACCCAACGCCGATCCGGCCGCGCGCGATTGCCTGGCCGGCCTCGAGAATTTCAATCTCTCGATGGTGGCCGCGCGCCGCATTCCGCTGGCCGACGTCGAAGCGCAGGCGGTACTGGGCTTTGCCGTGTTCATTCGCAAGCCGGGTTCGCCGACGCCGCGCAACGTGTTCAGCGAATGGTTCTTCGTCGATCACGGCAAGATCAGGACCATCTACACCGCGATGTTCTATCCGAAGCCGACGCTGGCAGTGCCGAACTGGTATCCGTACGAAGGCAACTGGCCGCTGGCGCCCGGCATCGTGCCGGCGCCTTGAATGACATGACTCGCTTGCAGCGCAGCATCCTGTTCGCCGGCAGCTTGCTGCTGGCAATGTCGGTGCGCGCGCAAGGCGATGCGCTGCGCGGTGCCACGCTGGTACAACAGGGCGATGGCAACGGCGGTGCGGCGTGCCTGAGCTGTCATGGCAGCGACGGTGCCGGCAACGACAGCCTGATGGCGCCGCGACTGGCCGGCCTCGATGCCACCTATCTGCGCAGCCAGCTGCTGGCTTACCAGCAGGGCCGCCGGCAGGGCGCGTTGATGCTGCCGAACGTGCAGAAGCTGACGCCGCAACAGATTGCCGATGTCGCGGCGTACTACGCCGGCCAACACGCGCGCGCCGCCAAGGCACCGGCCGCGACGCGTGAACAGCTGACGCTGGGCGAGCGGCTGGCCACGCGCGGCGACCGCGAGCGCTACATCGTCGCGTGCTCTACTTGTCATGGCCCCGGTAATCGCGGCGTCGGCAGCGACTTCCCGGCGCTGGCCGGCCAGCATGCCGCGTACCTGCAACAGCAGATCCACGAATGGCAGAACGGCAACCGTCACAACGATCCCGATCAGTTGATGCTGGCCATCGCCGGCCGTCTCAACGAAGCGGAAATCCAGGCCGTTGCGCTGTATCTCGCCGGCCTGCCGCCCAAGGAGTGAACCATGCGCGCGTCCCGATTGCTGGTTTTGATGTTGTTGTCGGCGTGCTGGCCGGCACTGGCGCAGCAGGGTGTGCCGGTAAAGTTGCCGCCGTACGAACCCGGCCAATACGTGCACGTCGCACCCGAACTCGATGCGTTGATGAGCGATGCCTCCATTAACGCGGAACTGAAGAAGGTGATCCTGCGCGGGCGCGACATCTTCATGAACACGCAGCAGTTCCGCGGCAAGTACGTGTTCAACGGCATGGACTGCAAGAGCTGCCATCTCGGCGAGGGCGCGTTGAACTGGGGCGGGCCGGTGTGGCCGGCGGTCACCACGCTGCCGGATTTTCGCGGCAAGAACCAGCACGTCAATTCGCTGGAAGAGCGCATCGCTGGCTGCTTTGCGTTTTCGATGAACGGCAAACCGCCCGAGTACGGCAGCGACGACATGCTGGCGCTGGTGGCCTATCACCAGTGGCTGGCGACCGGCGCCAAGGTGTACGAGCGCAACATCGGCGGTCGCGGTTTCAGCAGCCTCGGCAGCAAGATGCCGGAGGGCACCAGCTATCAGCGCGGCGAACAGACTTTCCGCGAGCATTGCGCGCTGTGCCACGGCGTTGATGGAGCCGGCAGGCAACAGGACGGCAAGATCATCTTCCCCGCGCTGTGGGGCGACGACTCGTTCAACTGGGGTGCTGGCCTGGCGCGGGTGGAAACGGCGGCGGCATTCATCCACGACAACATGCCGCTCGGCAAGCCGGGTTCGCTGACGGTGCAGCAGGCGTGGGATCTGGCGCTGTTCGTCAACAGCCACGAACGGCCGCAGGATCCGCGTTACACCGGCGACGCCAAGGCAACGCGCAAGCTGTACCAGAATTTCCACAACGGCACGCTGTACGGCACTGAAGTGAACGGCCACGTGCTGGGCCAGCACGACAACACCGGCAGCAAACCGTTTCTCAAGCCTGACGTGCTGCGTGATCGCAGCTTCGAGTGATCCGGTCGCCGCTCAGGCGGAATACAACAGACTGTAGCCGTATTCCTGCGCGCGGGTGGCAGCGATCACGCCGGCCGGCACCATGCGGGCATTGGGAATCAGGTTGGCCACCAGTTCGGCGTGCACGTCGTCGGCTTGCAGCTTGGCCTCGCGGGCGATGAACCCCGCCATCATCGTGGTGGCGGTGTTGCAGATGGCGAATTTGACGCCCCGGGCGCCGATGTCGGTAATCGATTTGAGTTCGGGATTCTTCGCCGGGGTTTCGCCGTCCTTGAGCTTGAGCTGGCCCAGGCGGGCGAAGCTGGTGCCGAACTTCTGCCACATGGCGTCGTTGAAGCCGAGTACGGTCGACGCATGGCGGTAGCAGATGACGATGGCCATGTCTGCTTCCTTGCCCTTGTAGTCATTGACATGCGCGGTCAGCAGGTTCGAGGCGTAGCGCAGCGCGTCGGTGCCACCGTTGTTGTCGGCGGTGTCGATGAACACGCGGTGATCGCCCGGCATTTCATCCATCCAGGCATCGAGCGCATGCCGCTTCGGCACGAACTTGCCGGGCTTGTCCTCTGCGCCAGCCGGCGTGGCCGCCAAGGCGGCCAGCGCTGCCAGTCCGGCGCCGCCCAGCAGTGAGCGGCGACGCGAGGTAACGGTGTCTTGCTTGCTCATATTGGTACACCCTCGGTCCGGTTGTAATGGATTTTTCCAGCGCCGCACTGACTCCGGCTATTTGCCGAGCCCGAGCTCGCGGCCCAGCGCGTCGTTGTTCATGTCGGAAAAAATTTCGCGCCGCGCGATCAGCCACTGGCCGTTGACCTTGCGGTATTGGTCTTCGTAGCGGCCGACGTTGAAAATCTCCGGGCCATGGTCCTTGCGGTTGGCCACCGTCGTCACGTAGCAGATGCCCTTGGCGGTGTCGTTGCCGGTGATGTCGATCACCGAGTTGGTGACGATGTGGCGCATGCTGCCGAACGAGCGCTGGCCATCGACAGCGCCGGGATTCAGCCGCTTGCGATCGTTGGCGGTCATCGTCTTCATCGCTTCGCGGCCCTTGACCAGCGTCTTGCCGCCGCTGACGAGTTCGCCGTCTTCGGTGAACACGCCGGCGTACAGCGCCGGGTCGGTCAGGTCGTGCGCCAGCGCGTAGCGCGCTTGCAGTTCCTGGATCTGCAGACGGTCGAGCAGTTGCTGGTTGTCCGCCGGTTTGTCGGCGGCGAACGCGGACTGCATGCCGACAGCGGCCAGCAGCGAGCACAGCCACAAGTAACGACGCAGCGATGTTTTCATGATCCCCTCCGTTGTTGTGTTTTGGCCAAGCTTGCCACGGGAAACCGGCGACGACCACCAAAACCATGCAACCGGCTGCCTATTCCGTGGCACGGCAATCCGCGCTAGCTTTGGCGCCTGCATCGACCAGAACTGCCACCGGGAATGCCTCATGGCTTTGTGTGATACCCGCTCCATAAGTCGCCGCGGCGCTTGCGCTGCCGGCTTGCTGCTGTTGCAGGCGGCGGCACTGATCCATGCCGCCAGCCCGCTCGACCATCCGGACCTGAGCGGCGTGTGGACCTGGAACATGAGGGCCGGCGACAACCCGACCAAGCCGCTCAACGATGCCGCCGCCAACCTGCCGTTTACCGCCGAGATCAAGCCGCGCATCGACGAGTACAAGAACATGGCGCGGCTGTCGCTGGAAAATCCCGGCAG
>DATJXP010000331.1:0-4996 GCA_035500035.1 Candidatus Acidiferrum sp.
AACCGTCGGAGGCCATGGATGGCCGGAGCCGAGCCTACAGGGACGTATTCATGGCGTGTTTCAGAAACCATCTATTGCCCAAGGCTGTGCACTGAGCCCCAACAACGGTAAATTGCAAATCAAACAGCAGGAAACAACCCCATGGCCTTGCTAGAACCCAACGCTCTGATGTTTCTCGCCCTGATGGCGCTCTGCACCGGCTTCATCAAAGGCGGTTTGCCGGCAGTGGGGCCGCTGGTGTCGGCGGCAGTAACGTTGTGGTTCCCGCCAAGAGATGCGCTCGGCATCACCGTGTTGCTGTTCCTGATCGGCGATTCGGCGGCGGTGTATCTGTATTGGCGGCTGGCCAACTGGAAGGAACTGGTCCGCATGTTGCCGCCGCTGATCATCGGCATCGCCGTGGGCTGGGTGGTGCTGCGCAGTCTCGACAATCATGCGCTTGGCCTGACTATAGGAGGACTGGTGCTGGCACTGGTCGCGCTGGAACCCTTGCGGCCGCGGTTGTCGAAGTGGGCGTTAGCACATCCGGCCACCGCCAGCATTACGTCCGGCTGGCTGGCGGGAGTGGCGACCACCATCAGCAATTCGGCCGGCCCCATCCTCAACATTTATTTCCTGGTGCTCAATCTCGACAAGCGCAGCTTCATCGGCACCGCCACCATCTTCTTCGCCATCGCCAACACCGTCAAAGTGGGAGCCTTCGCGTGGCAGGGCATCCTGCAGCCGCATTATTTTCCGTCGCTGGCGGTGATGATCCCGCTGGTCTATCTCGGTGCCTGGTGCGGCCGCAAGTTCTTCGAATGGATTCCGCAGCTGTGGTTCAACCGCGTCGTGCTGACGTTGACTGCAGTCGCCGGCGTGATGCTGGTGGCCAACAACCTGCGATAACGCAGCCGCCGGCTGCGTCAGTCGAGATAACGCGCGCTTTCCACCAAACGGTCACGGATCCATTTCTGCGCCGGATCGCGATGCGTGCGCTCGTGCCAGATGATGTAGGCCATCAATCGCGGCAGACCCGGCGGCAACTGCAACGTGGTCAGCGGAAACTTCGAGCTGAGCAACCTGGCCGTATGGCCGCCGACGATCATCACCAGGTCGGTATTGGCGAGCAGATTGGGCGCGGCAAAAAAGTGCGGCGTGGTAAACGCGGCCTTGCCGGCCAGGCCCGCCTTCGCCAGCAGATGATCGTACATGCCTTCGTTGCTGTCCGATTGCACCGAGGTGACCAGCCGCGGCCAGCGTTGCAGGTCCTGCGCCGTCACGCGCTCCTTCGCCGCCAACGGGTGACGTTTGCGCACCAGCGCCACCAGCGACTGTTCCGTCAGCTTGCGCGAGTGCAGCCCGGGTGCCAACGGCACCATCACCGACGCGACGAAATCGAGTTTGCCCGCCGCCAACTGCTGCTGGAAGTTGGTGGCGTCGAGACTGTTGATGGCGACCTTCACGTTGGGCGCCTCCTTGCCGAGCATGGCGATGAACAGCGGCGCCATCAGGTATTCCACCACGTCGACGCAACCGATGCGGATGGTGGCGTCGGACGTCAGCGGATCGAACGGCTTCTGCTCCAGCACCATGCCCAGCTGTTCCAGCATCAGCCGCACCGTGGCTTCCAGCGCAGTGGCCTTGGCGGTCGGCACCATTTCGCGCCCGGACCTGACGAACAGCGGATCGCCGATCCCCTTGCGCAAACGCTCCAGTGCATGGCTCGCCGCCGGTTGCGACAAATGCAGCCGCTGCGCGGCGCGGGTGACGTTGCGCTCCAGCATCATGGCGTCGAACACGCGCAACAGGTTCAGGTCGAAAGGAATACTATTCATATTTTGAATTATAAAAATGAAAACTATGCAGTTCAATTATACATGGTCGAAGCCCAAGATGCGCCCATCCTGATGCAGACCCAAGGAGGCCGCCATGACAACCACTACTTCTGCCACTGCCACCGCACCCCGCCGCCGCACACTGATGCTGGCGATCATGGGCATCGTTGCCGCGTCCGGCATCGCCTACGGCACCTACTGGATGAAGGTGGCGCGCTACGTCGAAACCACTGACAACGCCTACGTCGGCGGTAATGTGGTGCAGATTACGCCGCAGGTGGCCGGTACCGTGGTCACCATCGGCGCCGACGACACCCAGTTCGTCAGCGCCGGCCAAACCCTGGTGCAGCTCGACAAATCCGACGCCGACATCCTGCTGCAGAAAGCCGAAAGCCAACTGGCGCAATCGGTGCGGCAGGTGCGCAACCTGACCGCCACCGGCGCGCAGTGGCAGGCGACGATAGACATGCGCAAATCCGATCTGAACAAGGCCAGCTCCGACCTCGCCCGGCGCGAGCGGCTCGCCACCTCCGGCGCCATTGCGCAGGAAGACGTACAGCACGCGCGCGAAGCCATGGTGAGCGCGCAGGCCGCGTTGACCGCCGCGCAGCAGCAATATGCCGCTACCCGCGCCTTGGTCAGCGACGTGTCGCTGGCGCAGAACCCGGAAGTGCAACTGGCCTCGGTCGCGGTCAAGGACGCCTATCTGAATCTTGCGCGCGCCACGCTGCCGGCACCGGTGGCCGGCTTCGTCGCCAAACGCAACGTGCAGCTCGGCCAGCGCGTCAGTCCCGGTACGCCGCTGATGGCGGTGGTGCCGCTCGACCAGGTGTGGGTCGATGCCAACTTCAAGGAATCGCAACTGGCCCACGTTCGCATCGGCCAGAGCGCCACGCTGACGGCGGACTTGTACGGCGGCAGGATTGTTTATCACGGCCGCGTCGCCGGCTTCGGTGTCGGCACCGGCGCCGCGTTCTCGCTGTTGCCGGCGCAGAATGCCACCGGCAACTGGATCAAGATCGTGCAGCGGGTGCCGGTGCGCATCGAACTCGATGCCAATGAGCTGAAAACGCATCCGTTGCAGATCGGTCTGTCGATGCAGGTCGAAGTCGATACCCACGAGCGCGGCGGTTTGCGGCTGCCGGAAGTGGCGCGCACCGCGCCCACGTATCAAACCTCGGTGTTCGCCACGCTCGACGACCAGGCCGCGTTGCGCGTCAAGGCCATCATCGCCGCCAACGAGGGCAGGGCGGCCACGACGACGATGGCCGACAAGGCGGTGGTCGGCATGAACGAGCCGATGGCTAACCAGTAGCTCGACAGGAGGCTTGTGCCATGAGCTCACTTGATACGACTGCCGCTCCCTCCCGCGAAAGTGCCGGCAGCTGGAGCCTGCCGCCGCTGACCGGCGGCAAATTGCTTGCTGGTACGCTGGCGTTGTCGCTGACCGGCTTCATGTGCGTGCTCGATACTTCCATCGCCAACGTCGCGTTGCCGTCCATCGCCGGCGATCTCGGCGTCTCCACCGATCAAGGCACCTGGGTCGTCACGCTGTTCGGCGTCGCCAACGCGATCGCGGTGCCGTTGACCGGTTGGATGACGCAGCGTTTCGGCCAGGTGCGGTTGTTCGTCACCGCAGTACTGTTGTTCTCGCTGTTTTCGTGGCTGTGCGGCTCGGCGCAATCGCTGGAAATGCTGGTGCTGTTCCGCGTGCTGCAGGGCGCTGCTGCCGGCCCCATCATTCCGCTGTCGCAAACGCTGCTGCTCGCCAGCTATCCGAAGGAACGCTCGGGCACCGCGCTCGGCATGTGGGGGCTGGCGGCGATGGTGGCGCCGGTGATGGGGCCGCTGCTCGGCGGCTGGATCACCGACAACATCGCCTGGCCGTGGATTTTCTACATCAACGTGCCGTTCGGCGCGTTGGCCGCCGCGGTTACCTGGATGCTGTACCGCAAGCGCGAAACGCCGCGGCAACAGTTGCCCATCGACCTGGTCGGCTTGGGTCTCTTGATGCTGTGGGTCGGCGCGATGCAGATCATGATCGACCGCGGCCGCGACCTCGACTGGTTTGCCTCGAGCGAGATCGTGGTGCTGACGCTGATCGCGGTAATCGGCTTCGTGCTGTTCATCATCTGGGAACTGTACGAAGCGCAACCCATCGTCGATCTGCGCTTGTTCGGCCGCCGCAATTTCTGGACTGCCACGCTGGCGCTGGCGCTCGGCTACGGCGTCATGCTCGGCAACATCGTGTTGCTGCCGCTGTGGTTGCAGCAGAGTCTCGGCTACACCGCGACGTGGGCCGGCTTCGTGATGGCGCCGGTGGGTATCTTCGCCGTGCTGCTGACGCCGCTGATCGGGCGCAACATGCACAAGGTGGATACGCGGCTGTTATCGACGTTGTCGATGCTGGTGTTCGCATTGGTCATGTGGCTGCGCAGCAATCTCACGCCCGATGCCGGCTTTGCCAACCTGTTGTTGCCGACCGTCATCCAGGGTATTGCGCTGTCGTTGCTGATCCTGCCGTTCACGTCGTTGGCGCTGGCCGGGCTCAAACCCGAGCAAGTGCCCGCCGCGTCGGGGCTCAGCAATTTCCTGCGCATCACGGCGGGTTCGTTCGGCACTTCCATCGCCACCACGGTATGGGCCAATCGCGCCAGTCTGCATCATGCGCAGATGGCTGAACATGTTTCGATTTTCGATCCGGCCACGACGGCGACGGTGGCGAGCATGCAGGCCAACGGACTGAGCCTGGAGCAAGCGGGCGCGGCCATCGACCGCCTGATCAACCAGCAGGCACTGGCGTTCGCCGCCACCGACGTGTTTGCCGCGTCGGCGTTGATCTTCCTGCTGTTGATTCCGGTGGTGTGGCTGGCGCGGCCGGGCGCGAGCAGCGATGCCGGTGCCGCTGCGGCCGGCGCGCACTGAAGCATGCTCACGGCGTGCGCAGTTTGAGCCCGATGCCCCAGCTGTTCGAGTACTTGTAGTAATCGATCAGGTCCTTGTTGTAACCGGTGCGGTACCACACCTGCACCGGCACCACGCCGACGTTGAACGTCACGTCGGCGATCGTGGTGTTGTGTGCGAACGGCGTCGCCAGCCCGGTTTGCTGCGTGAGTTCGAGACTCTTGGCGCAGAACAAATAGTTGAAACACAGACTATCCGGCAGGTTGCGCTGCAAC
>DATJXP010000332.1:0-3956 GCA_035500035.1 Candidatus Acidiferrum sp.
CGCGCGCCCGAGAGCAGCACCGCGCCGCGCGCGTGGTCGCCGCCGGGCTCCTCGTCGGTGGCCATCGCTTCCGGCATGTCGAGGCCGGTGATGAGCGTCACGCGATCGCGGAACGGCTCGAGCGGCTTGGTGATGAACGAGAAGTCGTGGTCCTTGCCTTCCTTGAGCGGGCTCCAGTAGCCCGGCGCCGCGCCGTGCGGGTGCCAGATGCCGACGAAGCGCTTCACGGGCGCCGCCGCGGTCAGCCGGATCGGCGTGAACGCCGGCACCATCGCCTCGAGCAGCGGCAGGGCAAGCGTCACGCCCGCGCCTCTCAGGAACGTCCGCCGCTTCATGTGCATCTTGCTGATAAACATGTGTGCCTCAGTTCTCGACCGTCTTCGCCCGCATCTGGAACTGCGGGCTCTTCACCACGCCGAGCAGGATCGCCGAGAAGCGGTTGTCGTCCTTCGCCGCGTCGCGCACGATCGCGCGAAGCTGGGGCATGTCGGCGTCCTCGACGCCGCGCCCGAGCGCGTACGTCATCATCTTCTCCGTGATCATCCGGACGAACTGCGGCGAGTAGCGGAGGAGCGCGGTGCGGAGTCCCGCCGGTCCGTTCGCCGGCTGGCCGTCGAACAGCGTGACCGAGGCGTCGATCGGCGTGCCGCCCTCGCCGCCCTGGTTCACGCGCCACTTGCCGTCGGCGTCGAAGTTCTCGAGCGCGAAGCCGATCGGGTCCATGATCTTGTGGCAGCCCGCGCACGGCTGGTTCTTGCGGTGGATCGTCATCTGCTCGCGCAGCGTCAGCACCCTGCCGGGATCCTTGTTCGAGTCCTCGAGCGGCGGCACGTTGGGCGGCGGCTCCGGCGGCGGCGTGCCGAGAATGTTCTCCAGCACCCACACGCCGCGCTTCACCGGCGAGACGCGGAAGTTTTCGGTGAAGGTCACCGACAGGAAACTGCCCTGCCCCAACAAGCCGCGGCGGTAATCGAATTCAGGGCCCAGCTTCACGCGGCGGAAATGCGAACCGTAGATGTTGGGAATGCCGTAGTGCTTGGCCAGGCGCTCGTTGACGAAGGTGTAGTCGGCGTCGAGCAGATCGGTGACCGGCCGGTTTTCGCGCACGATGCTGTCGAACAGCAACTCGGTTTCGCGCTGGAAACCCTTGCGCAGTTCGTCGTCCCAGTTTGGGTAATAAATACCGTCGGGTGACGTCGATGGCAGGTTGCGCAAGTACAGCCATTGCTGCGCGAAGTTGGTGACCAGCGCTTCCGAACGCGGATCTTCCAGCATGCGCTTCACTTGTTTGCGCAACATGGCCGGATCGTTGAGCTTCTTCTGTTCCGCCAGCGCGATCAGCTCTTCGTCCGGCAACGAGCTCCACAGGAAGAACGACAGCCGCGACGCCAGTTCGAGATCGCTGATGGAATAAGTGGCGCCGGCAGGCACATTGGCCGGTTCTTTTTCGACCCGCACGAGGAATTCGGGATCGGCCAGCAAGCGGCGCAAGCCCACTTCGATGCCGTCTTCGAAGCGGCCGTTCTTGCGGCCCTTGGCGTAGAACTCCATCAGCACCGCGAGATCGTCGGCAGTGACTGGACGCCGGTAAGCCTGGCGCGCCAGCTTGCCGAGAATTTCACGCGCGCAGGACGGCTCGGCATCGGTGTTGGCGGGATGACAGGTGTAGATCATGCGCAGGCTCGGCGTATCGGTCGGGCGTTTGGGCTCGAAGGGTCCGATGATTTTGAGGAAGCCGACGACGGGATCATTCTGCAGTTGCGGGATCGGTTCGTTCTCGATCGATTTGCGCGCGTATTCCTTGATCATGTTCAGGTGCGGACGGTAACCGGTATCGATGAAGGTAGCGCCCACCAGGTGCGAGCCCGCCTTCACCGGCACCGTGACTTCCAGCGTGCCGTCGAGATCGCCGCCCATGCCGACATTGAGGCCGACGCCGGTGTAGTCGAACAATTTTTTGCGCTCGCCATCGACGCTCAGTTCGAGCTGCTGGCCGGGATTGAAATTGCCGACGCCGAAATTCTGCATCTGGAAGGTGTAGTTGCCATCGGCGGGAAAGTTGTAATCGACAGCGAATCCGCCGCGCGTGCCCAGCGGCAGTCGTTCGAGGTGCTGATTCTGCGAGGTATCGGCGGCGGCGAAGTACGTCATCTCGGTCGGCGCGGTCCAGTAGCCGGTGGCCATGCGCGCCACCCGTGCCGCCGCTGTGGCATAGGCTTCCAGCAGGGTCGGTGAAATCGTCAGCGAGCCGGCAATGTTGTCGAAACCGCGCGCCGACGAGTCGGCCGGCAGCAACGTGGTGGCGTCGATGTCGAGCGCGAGCAAGTCGCGGATCGCATTGGCGTATTCGGTGCGGTTGAGGCGATGCAGCATCACGCTGCCGGGATTCACCTTGCTGTGGCTGTCGATGGTGCGTTCGAGGTCAGTAACCAGTTCGCCGTACTGTTTGGGCGCGGGCCGCTGCTTGCCCGGCGGCGGCATCATGCCGGCGCGCAATTTGCGGATGGCTTTTTCCCAGGTTTCGCTGTGGGCAACGACATCGCCATCGACCACGGCGGACAGATCGAGTCCGCCGACGTAGTCATCGGCGTTGTGGCAACCGAGGCAGTATTTGTCGATCTGGTTGCGCGCGGCGGTGTCCAGCACCACGGCAGGCGCCGCCACCGACATTGCAGCCGGCAACATCAACATCAGCGATGCAGCAAGTGTCGGTCTGCTCTTCATGTGTTGTTATTGGAGGTATGGCAAAGCCGGGACTGACCAAGTATCAGCCCAGGCTTGCCGGGGCAGCCAGTGAGTTTATGGGCAAGTTCTTGTACTTTTAGAGCATCGTAAATGGGCTCTGACCCCATTTACTTGAACAGCGCCGGGTCGATGCCTTCGGCCATGTGCTTGTAGCCGGCATCACCCGGGTGCAGCTTGTCGCCGGAGTTGTACATCTGCAGCATGGTGTCCGGCTTGGCCGGATCGCGGGTCGCGGCGTCGAAGTCGATCACGCCGTCGTACTCCTTGCTTTCGCGGATCCATTTGTTCAATTCACCCCGCACCACGTCTTTCTCGGGCGAGTAATAGCCGCCCTGCACGCCGGCGAACGGGGTCAGCGTGGCACCGTAAATCTTGATGCCCCTGGCATGGGCACGGGCGATCAACTGGCGATGGCCTGCAATAAGTTCAGCTGCAGTGCGAATCGGCGAAGCTGGTGCGTTGGGGCCGAAGCTGAGGCCGCTGATGCCGATGTCGTTGATGCCTTCGAGTACGACGATGTGGGTCAGGCCCGGTTGCGACAGCACGTCACGATCGAAACGCGCCAGTGCGCTGACGCCGGCGCCGTCCTGCAACACCTGGTTGCCGGAGATGCCCTCGTTGACCACTGCGACGCGACGGCCCTTGGCGCCAGTCGATAACAGTTTGGCCAGATCGTCGGGCCAGCTGGCATAAGCGTGCGGTGTCGAGGCCGTGCCGTCGGTGATCGAATCGCCGAAGGTGACGAGTACCGCTGGTTGATCGCTACGGCTCACGTACACGGCAGTGAGGAACAGCATGTCAGTGCCCAGCTTGGCGCCTTGCAACGCGTCGGCCTTGGTGAAATCACCGGCAGTGCTGACGTAGGCGGTGCGCCCGCCATGCAAGGTCTCCGGTGCGGTTTGCTCCGGCAAATACAGACTGATCGCGAGTTCGGCCAGATCGGCCACTTTCAAGTCGATGGGATCGCTCAGTGCCGGCGCGCCGGGCGGAATCACGATGGAGTCGGCGCCGCTGAAGGTCAGCTTGTGCAGCGAACCTGCATCAATGGCGGATTCACCCTTGGCCAGCGCAATCGACGCGCTGCCGATCTTCAACGGCTTGGTGCCGATCTCGTTCGACAGGCGAATGCGCACCTTGTCGCCGCCGACGCTGATGCGCAGCTTCTCGCGCAGCGTCTGGTTCTGCACCGGTTGCGGGCCGGGAATGTTGCC
>DATJXP010000333.1:0-2632 GCA_035500035.1 Candidatus Acidiferrum sp.
AGATCTACACCGAGCAGTTGAAAGGCCTGGTGCTGGCACCGGGCGTGATCGGCGTCGGTCACAACCTCAGCGGTAACCGCGTGGAAAACCAGTTCACGCCGATGGCCAACGTCGAGTGGGACCTCAACCCGCGCACCATGCTGTACGCCAGCGCCACTTCCGGTTACAAGGCCGGCGGCTTCGACGGCCGCGCCAACAACCCGTACTCGTTCGAGTTCGAAGACGAGAAAGCCATCGCCTACGAAATCGGCGCCAAGAATTACCTGTTCGATCGCACGCTCGAGCTCAACGTCGATTATTTCTACACCGACTACCGCAACCTGCAGGTGAGCCAGTTCGACGGTGTGTTCGGTTTCAACGTCGGCAACGCCAAGAAGGCGCGTACGCAAGGCATCGAACTCGACGGCCGCTGGGCCATCACCGACGCGTGGACGCTGGCGTATTCGTACGCGTGGCTCGACTTCCGCTTCACCGACTTCCAGAACGGCAACTGCTACGACGGCCAGGTGCCCAATGGCGTCACGCTCAGCAACGGCGTGCACATGTGCGACTACAGCGGCGAAACCGGCCAATACTCGCCGAAGAACAGCGCCGCGCTCTCGCTCGACTACAAGCGTGCGCTGGACAGCCGGTGGTTGATGACGGGCAGCCTGATGTACAACTTCCGCGGCAGCGAGCAGATTCACGACAACCACGATCCGCGCATGCAACAGCCCGGCGTCGGCCGCATCGATCTGCGCATCGGTATCGAAGACAAGAACTGGCGCCTTGCCTTCATCGGCAAGAACCTCGCCAACGAAAAAGTGCTGAGCTATGCCGGCAACGTGCCGCTCACGTACAGCCTGTTCGGCACCAACACCTACTTTGCCTTCGTCGAACGCCCGCGCCAGCTGGCCTTGGACGTGAGCTACAGCTTCTGACCGCAACGGGAAAAGGAAACGCTCTTGGCCAACAGAAATTATTCATCGCGCAAACGCGTGCTGGTCACCGGCGGTGCCGGCTTTCTCGGATCGCATCTGTGCGAACGTCTGCTGGCCGACGACAACGACGTGCTGTGCGTGGACAACTTTTTTACCGGCACCCGCGACAACATCGCCCACATGCTGGACAACCCGCACTTTGAACTGCTGCGGCACGATGTCACCGAACCGCTCACGGTCGAAGTGGATGAAATCTACAACCTGGCGTGCCCGGCCAGCCCGGTGCATTACCAGTTCAATCCGATCAAGACCATCAAGACCAGCGTGATGGGCGCCATCAACATGCTCGGCCTGGCCAAGCGCTGCCGCGCGAAGATCATGCAGGCCTCCACCAGCGAGGTATACGGCGACCCGGCTGTGCATCCGCAACCGGAAAGCTACTGGGGCAACGTCAATCCCATCGGCGTGCGCAGTTGTTACGACGAAGGCAAGCGCTGCGCCGAAACGCTGTTCTTCGACTATCACCGCCAGAACGGCGTCGATATCAAAGTCGCGCGCATCTTCAACACCTACGGTCCGCGCATGCATCCGAACGACGGCCGCGTCGTCAGCAACTTTGCCGTGCAGGCGCTGGCCGGCGAGCCGCTCACGGTGTACGGCGACGGCACCCAGACGCGCAGCTTCTGTTACGTCAGCGACCTGGTGGAAGGTTTCGTCAAGCTGATGACACAGGAAAAAGATTTCACCGGCCCGGTCAATCTCGGCAACCCGGCCGAATACACCATGTTGCAGCTGGCCGAACTGATCAAGGAGCTCGCCGGCAGCAACAGCCCCATCGTCCATAAACCGCTGCCGGCCGATGACCCCAAACAGCGCCGGCCCGACATCGCGCTGGCCAGGCAAGCGCTCGGCTGGCAACCGACGGTGCCCGTGCGCGAAGGGTTGCTGCGCACCATCGAATATTTCCGGCAGCGACAGCGCTGAATCTGCCCCGTTACAATCGACTGCGACGCGACGATGGTGGAGATGAAATGACTCTCGAAGAATTCAGCAAGGCCGTAGCTCGTCTCGACGAAGCTGCCCGCCAGCCGAAGAACGACTTCATGCGTGATTCGGTCATCCAGCGCTACGAATTCAGCATCGAGTTGGCCTGGAAAACTGCCAAGCGGGCCATGGGTGTTGCCACTGCTGCGCCCAAGGATGTAGTGCGGGAAATGGCACAGAGCGGCTACATCGACGATGTGGCCATCTGGCTGCAGGCAGTCGACATGAGAAATCTCTCGTCCCACACCTACAAGGAAGAGCTGGCGGAACGCGTCTATGCCTTCGCTTGTGCGTTTGTACCCCACTTGCAAGCGCTGCTGGCAAGACTGGAAGCCAAATGATGTTTGGCCTGACGCCCGCCGAATACGACTACATCAGGGCAGAAGTGGTAGCACCGTTGCACGCGCAGGGAGGCAGGGTGTTTTGTTATGGCTCGCGCGCCAGGGGAGACCACAAGCGTTACTCCGACCTGGATTTGATGGTGGAAGCCGACAAGGATCTCTCGGCCTTGGTCAGTCTGCTGCAGGAACACCTGAGTAACGGGCCGTTTCCGTACAAGGTGGAACTGGTGGAGTTGCGGGATTTTGCCGCGGCCTACAAGCCAGGCTATGAGCGCGACAAAAAGCCGTATTCCCCATGAACCTCAGCCCGTAAAAGGTAAGCCATCC
>DATJXP010000334.1:0-10518 GCA_035500035.1 Candidatus Acidiferrum sp.
ATCGCGATCCTCGGCTTTATCTTCGGCTTGTTCGGGTTCATCAATGGGCTGAGCGCTTCCGGCAACATCTCGCAACTCACGGGCCAGGTCGCTCACCTTGCCAGCCAGATAGCCCAACTCAACTCGCGGATCGCCAAGCTGGAACAAGGCATGGAGCCGCCGCAGAACGTTTGAACACGATGAAGCAAGTTCTCACACTTGTCGCGCTACTGCTCGGCGGTTGCACCACCCAACCCCGCGTCGGCGACATCATCCATCCAAAAGCCGGCGAATTCGGCGGCACCGGCCTTTGCCTCGATGGTAACGGCAAATATCCCACCTGCGCCTTTTCGATTTCGGCATTTCCCAACGATGTGACGCCGACGGCAGTCGCCGCGCTGGTATCCGTGGCAAAAGACGCCACCGGATTGCCCGCGTGGCGCGTCGTCGACCTCGTCGCACTGCCGCGCGGCATGAACGGCAAGCATGTGCAGTTCGACGCCTGCCGTTTCAGCGAGGACGCATCGGTCCCAGTGGTGGGCGTGTTCGAGTTGCCGACGCGCGATTCGCCGGAATTCCTGACCGCGTCAGGCTGGGCCTACAAGCTGGAATTGCCGGCGGGCAAGTTCGTGGCCGTAAAGCCGGAGTCGGTTTCGTGCGCCGCCGTAGTGGGCGAGGATTAAGCAAGGCCATGTCATCACAGCATCATGTATTGATCGACTTCGAGAACGTGCGCGTCACGACACTGCCGCTGCTCAAAGACCGCGGTTTCCACGTGAAAGTGTTTTTGGGGCCGAAGGAGGCGCGGTTGCCGGTGGATCTCGTCCTGGCAATGCACGCCCTCGGCCAGCATGCGGATTACATCAAACTCGACGCGGGTGGCAGCAACGCGCTGGATTTCCACATTGCCTACTACCTCGGCAAACTGGCAACGGAAAATCCGGACAGCCACTTTTCCATCATCTCGAAGGACAAGGGATTCGACCCGCTCGTCGCCCATTTGCAGTCGAAAAAAATCGTCTGTACCCGAGTCGCGACCATCGAGGAATTATTGAAGCTGCCGCATGTACCGTCCGCGCTCCCCAAAGAACCCATCGCAACCAAACCGAAAGCGCAGCCACCGCAGCAGCCCCCGGTCAAACAGACACTGACGCCGACTTTGCAGACCGTCATCGACAATCTCAAGTCGCGCGGCTCGTCACGACCACGCAAGCTGAAGACTCTTACCTCCACCATCAAGGCGCTACCGCTCAAGCTGAACGATCAACAGGTGACCCAAGTCATTGCCGACCTGCAGGCACTTGGTTATGTAACGACAAAAGAAGGGCAGGTTTCCTATCGCCTGTAGGCGACGACCGTTATCATCATCTCCATTACGAGAGGATCAAGCCCATGCGCCAACTGCTGCTCGCCGGTCTGTTGCTCGCCACCGCTGCGTTGGCCGAGGCCCAGAATGCCAACCCCATCATCGGCAGCTGGAAGTTGAATCCGGAAAAATCGCAGTTCCCCACCAAGCAGCATACGCAGATGGAAATACGCCAGTACCGCGAACGCAGCGACGGCTACCTGGTGGGGCTGGCGATCTTCGTCGATGCCAGCGGCAGTCCCGGCTTCTCGCAGTTCACCGTCAAAAGCGATGGCAACTTCTATCCGGAATACAACGCCGACGCCATCAGCGAATTGAGCGTCAACGGTTATGCCACGCCGCTCGCCTACGCCGAGAAGTTTACCGGCGAACGCCTGATCGACTGGACCGACAAGCGCAACGGCACCGTCGTCTCCAGCGGCACCACGCAGATCTCGGACGACGGCAAGCAGTTGTTCATCATCGTCAACAACCCCGGCCATCACGGCCAGCCGAGCACCTATACGTTGGTGTACGACCGCCAGTGACGTGCTAGCCTTCGCGCATGGATTTCCAGCTCTTCGTCATCTGCGCCCTTACCTTCGTCATTCACTTGATCGGCACGCTGGCCTTTGCCGTGCGCATCGCCGGCGTGCGCACGCGGCGCATTGCGCTGTCGCTGTCGCTGTTCAACGTGCTGGTGCTGGTGTCGCGCACGGCCTATTCGTTCCAGGCGCCGTTCCTGGCCAAGCGCATCGAGGAAAACATCCGGCTCGCCGTCACCACCGGCGTGCTGGCCGATTTCCGCTGGCTGTTGTTGACCGCCACGCTGGCGACGCTGGCGGGCGGATTGCTGATCCCGACCACGCAGCGCATCTTCTACTTCGCGGTGCAGCACTTCCAGCAGCATCGCTCGGTGGCCAAGTTGCTGCTGCACACGTTTTTCAAGGGCGGCATCCTGCAGGTGCGCGAGGTGATGGCAGTGCCATCGGCCGCCAACCTGCGTCACAAGCCGATAAGCCACGTGCTGTCGACGCGCATCATCGCGCTCAACGTGTTCTCGGTGGCGCTGTGGACGGTGGGCGTGTTCGCGTCGCTCTATGCCGGTTACCTGAATCCGGAATTGCGCGTCACCTCGAGCCAGTTGTCGGCCATCATCAACGGCGTTGCCACCATCATGATGTTCATCCTGGTCGACCCGCAGGTATCGGTGATGACCGACGACGTCATCGAAGGCAAGATCACCGAGCCCGAATTCCGCAAGGCCATCGTCTGGCTGGTGGGCAGCCGCGTCGCCGGCACGCTGCTGGCGCAGGCGCTGTTCGTGCCGGCCGCGCATCTGGTCGTGACGGTCGCCGAGTTGGTGTAGTGCCATGCCGCTGCGACTCCTCTCGTTGATAGCCACGTTGCAGCTCCACGCACTGGACGAGCACCTGGTGAACTTCCGCCCCGAGGCGGCGATCGCTTCGCGCTGGCGCCAGTTCGTGCTGGAAGTGCTGTACTTCGGCATCAAGGAGCTGCGCGCCTGCTTGTTTGCCGGCCTGTTCTTCGCCGCCGTATTCCTGATGCCGCGCGCCGGCCTGTTCGGCATTCCCCGCTACGACCTGCTGTTGGCGGTGGCGCTCGCCATCCAGGCCTGGATGCTGGGTCGCAAGCTGGAAACCTGGGACGAAGTGAAAGCGATCACGCTGTTCCACGTGATCGGCTTCGCGCTGGAAGCGTTCAAGACCTCGAGCGGCATCCAATCTTGGAATTACCCTGACTTCGCATACACCAAGCTGTGGGGCGTGCCGTTGTTTTCCGGCTTCATGTACGCGGCCGTGGGCAGCTACATCATCCAGGCCTGGCGGCTGTTCGAGCTGCGCGTGCTGCATCATCCGCCGTACTGGATGGCGGCGCTGATGGCGCTGGCGATCTACGCCAACTTCTTTACCCACCACTACATCCCGGACCTGCGCTGGTATCTGGCGGCGTGCGTGCTCGGACTCTATGCCCGCACCACCGTGGTGTTCCGTCCGCTCGATGTCGAACGTCGCATGCCGCTGTTGCTGGCGTTCATCCTGATCGGCTTCTTCATCTGGCTGGCGGAAAACCTCAGCACTTTCTTCAGCATCTGGCGCTATCCCAACCAGATCGGCGCCTGGTCGGCGGTGCACGTGGAAAAATGGAGTTCGTGGTCGCTGCTGGTCATCATGACGTTTACCATCGTCGCCAACCTCAAGCACATCAAGGAGAAAATTCATGTGCCGGCGTGAGCATCACGGAGCCAGCCGATGAAATACCAGGGCAGCTGTCATTGCGGTGCAGTACGCTTTGAAGTGGAAGCACCCGAAGCGGTGGAAGTGGAGCGTTGCAACTGCTCGATCTGTCGCAAGAGCGGCTTTCTGCACCTGATCGTGCCGTTCAGCAAATTCACCTTGCTGACCGGCGACGAAAGTTTGACTACCTATACCTTCAACACCGGCGTTGCCCGCCACAAGTTCTGCCTGATCTGCGGCATCAAGCCGTTCTACGTGCCGCGCTCGAACCCGGACGGCATCGATGTCAACCTGAACTGCCTCGACACCGCCCCGGCGCGCGTCACCATCGTCGATTTCGATGGCCAGAATTGGGAACAGCACGCCGGCGCCTTGCAGCACAAGAGCCGCGAATGATCGCCGGCTATTCCTTCGCTTCGCAGTTGATCATCCAGCGCGTGCCGTACTGATCGACGAACGACGACCACAACGCGCCCCAGAACATTTCGGTCAGCGGAAACACGTCGCTGCCGCCGGCCGACAGTTCGGCGAACAGGCGGCGCGCTTCGGCGCGCGTGTCCGGCTGCAGGTTGATGCTGAAGTTGTTGCCGGCCTTGAACGACTTGCCGCGTTCGCCGACGGCATCGGTCGCCATCAGTTCGAGGCCGCCGAGTATGGGCAGGGCAACGTTCATCACCTTGTCCTTTTCGTCGTCCGGCATCGGCGGCTGGCCCGGCTGCTGCGGAATCGAACCCATGCGCACCAGTGGCCGGCTGTACTCGGTGCCGAACACCTTCTGGTAGAAAGCGAAGGCAGCTTCGGTGGTGCCGGGGAAATTCAGGTAGATCGATACTTTGTTCACGAGCGTCTCCTTTATTGCAACAGTAGTTCGTCGAGGCGGCCGAGTTGGTCGGTGAAGCCAGCTTCGAAGCCCATCTTGATCAGGGTTTCCATGTCCTGCACCGACTGGAACGTCAGCGTCGTCGTCACCTGGGTGGCGGCGCCGTCGGCGGTGAACTCGACCCGCCATTGCGTACTCGGCAGTTGACCGTTCTTGACGCCCTGCTCGTCGCAGAAAGCGTCGAGGGCGGTGAAGCATTGCTGCACGGCGATCTTCAGGTAATCGACCCAGCACCAGGCCTTCATGCCATCGGGGCCGGTCAGACAGTAATGCCAATGGCCGCCTGCGCGGAAATCCATGGCCTTGGTGGTGCACGGCCACTGGCGCGGTCCCCACCAACGGTCGAGCAGCTCGCGCTGGGTCCAGCATTGCCACACCCGCGCCAGCTTGCCGTCGAAGCGGCGTTTGATTACCAACTGCTTGTGGTCGAAGTCCTTGCTAACGCTTTGGTTTGTCATGGTGCTGCCTTTTCTTGTGGGACGTTGGTGAAGCGCGGGTTTCGTCGTGCGCCAGCAGCGCATCGAGCTGGCCGAAGCGGTCCTGCCACAACGCTTCGTAGGCATGCAGGTGTTCGCGTGCGATCTTGAGCGCCGAGGGCACTACGATGACGAGCTGTTCCTTGCCGCGCCGCTGCTTGCGGACCAGCGCCGCCTTCTCCAACACCTTGATGTGCTTGGCAATGGCGGCATAGGTCAGGTGGTAATACTCGGCGATGGCACCGATGCTGAGCTCGGCTTCCGCCACTCGCTGCAGGATGCTGCGACGGGTGGCATCGGCCAGCGCCAGGAACAGGTTGTCGAGCTCGATATTTGATTCAACCATTTGGTTGAATGAAACCAAAGCCGGGCCACCCTGTCAACCCCCGTGACGCCGCTGGCGATACTGTGGAATCAGCGGTAAAGATTTCGCCGTTTGCGCCGTAAATGAGGACATACAGGACCTGCAAATCACCGCAGACGAATCCCGGGGCCGTAACGTGAAGCAACCGCAAATTCCCAACAACGAACTGATCAGGCTCGACACACTCAAGTCACTGAATATCCTCGACACTCCGGCAGAGGAACGGTTCGACCGCCTGACCCGGCTCGCGCGGCGCATGTTCAGCGTGCCGATCGCGCTGGTCAGCCTCGTCGATGAAAACCGCCAGTGGTTCAAGTCGTGTTCCGGTCTCGACGGCAGCGAGGTGGAACGCGATCTGTCGTTCTGCGCCCATGCCATCCTCGGCGACGACATGCTGGTGGTGGCCGATGCCAACGCCGACGAACGTTTTGCCGGCAATCCGCTGGTCACCGGTTTTCCGCACATCCGTTTCTACGCCGGTTGCCCGCTGCGGCACGACAACGGCAGCAAGCTCGGCACGCTGTGCATCATCGACAACCGTCCGCGCCAGTTCAGTCACGAGGATCTGGTCGATCTGCGTTACCTGGCCGACATGGCCGAGCGCGAGCTGGCCACCGCCACGCTGACGACGATCGACGAAGTCACCAAACTGTCGAACCGCCGCGGTTTCTGCCTGCTGGCGGAAAAGAGCCTCAGCTACTGCCAGCGCCAGGGCCTGCCTTGCACGCTGGTGTATTTCAATCTGAACCGTTTCAAGGACATCAACGAGCGGCTCGGCCCGCACGAAGGCGACAAGGCGCTGAAGATATTCTCCGACAAGATGCAGACCAACTTCCGCGACTCCGACGTGATGGCACGGCTCGGTGGCGACGAGTTTGCGCTGCTGCTCAACAACACCGACAGCGACCTGGCCGAAGCCATCGTCGATAAATTCGCCGCGCTGATGAAAGAGTTCAATGCGTTCTCGCGGCTCAAGTACCAGTTGTCGTTTTCGCGCGGCATCGTCACCGTGCGACCGCACACCGGCGTCAACGTCGAAGCGCTGTTGAAAGACGGCGAGACGGTGATGCAGCACAACCGCCGGCTGTCGCGCATCACGCAGGGCATCCTGCACTGAGCCATGACCGGTGCGCGGCCCTGCGCACTCGGCTATAGTCGGGCGTCTCGTTTCTGCCTGGAGCCCGCACCATGACGACCCCGTTGCCGCTCGATCCCGAACTGGCCGAGCCGTTGAAGTTCTTCCTCGATCTGCTCGGTGGCGGTCTCGATTTGCGCGACGTACCAGCGTTCCGCGCCAGATCCGATGCGATTTTCGCCGGCGCCGCCGCGCAGGAACCAGACGTAGCTGGCGTCAGCACTGAAGACATGCAGATCGCCGGCGCCGGCGGTGCTCCTGCCGTCAACGTGCGACTCTATCTGCCGACTGCGGCCAGCAAGGGCCCGCGTGCCGCCTTGCTGTGGATACATGGCGGCGGCTACGTGCTCGGCAATCTCGATCAAAGCAACCTGATGCTGAAGCAACTGGCGGCCGACACCGGCATCGCCATGCTGGCGGTCGATTACCGGCTGGCACCGGAGCATCCGTATCCGGCCGCATTGGAAGACTGTTATGCCGCATTGGCGTTCCTGTTCGAGCGCGCGGCGCAATTGCGCCTCGATCCCGAACGCATCGCCATCGGCGGTGCCAGTGCCGGCGGCGGCCTGACCGCGGCGCTGGCGCTGCTGGCACGCGAGCGTGGCCACTACCGCCCCGCGTTGCAATTGCTGTTTTACCCGATGATCGACGACACCAACGTGCTGCCGGTCTCGCCTGAGCGGCCCGACACCTTGCTGTGGACCCGCGCCAACAACGCCGATGCCTGGCGTTGCTACCTCGGCCCGCTGGCAGGCACCGGCAGGATTCCGGCGACGGCGGCACCGGCGCGCGCCACCGACTTGCGCGGCTTGCCGCCGGCGTTCATTCCGGTCGGCACGCTGGACCTGTTCCTGCAAGAAGACATCGCCTATGCGCAGCGCTTGCTGGCCGCCGGCGTCAGCACCGAGCTGCATGTCTATCCAGGTGCCTATCACGCGTTCGATGCGTTCGCGCCGGAGTCGAAACTCGGCAGGAAGTTCGCCGCCGACCTGCGCGAAGTGCTGCAACGCGCGCTCGGCTGACACGCGGAACTTTTCGCACGGCGCCGCGTCGGGTGCGCGGCCGCGCTCACTCCGCTATAGTTGCCGCTCTCACCCTGGCCATGCCTGCCGAGCCAGTCCGTCACTCCATGCGAAACAGTAACGAATGGGCCCAAGTACCCTGATCAACCGACTGCTGGCGCCCCTGGGCATCAAGCTGAGCCGCGGCCACCCACCGGACGACAACCGTGCCATGTACGAAACGCTGTATTCGCCGCAGTCTTTACGCGACCGGCGGTTCTACAACGTGGGCGCCGGCTCGTTCCGCCATCCGTTCTGGACCAATGTGGACACGCCCAGCGATTGGTATTCGGCCGAGCGCCGGCACAACATCGACATAAAGTGGGACATGAGCTCCCTGTCGCCGCTGGGCGTGGACGACGGCGTGGCTGAAATCGTCTATTGCTCGCATGTCATCGAACACCTGCTGAACGAGCACGTCCGGCATTTCTTCGGCGAGGCCTACCGCATCCTCAAACCGGGCGGGACGATCCGCATCACCTGCCCCGACCTGTTGCTGGTTTACGAAGGCTACCGTCGCCGCAACCGCTTCCTGCTGCCGCGCGAGGAGGAAACGTTTTCGTTGCAGGACCGCTTCATGAATTTTTTCGCCACCCAGCTTACCGACATCATGCGGCTCAACAACCCGCATGGCGCGTCGGCGACGAAGCTGGCCGATGCCGAGGTCGATCGCCTGTTTGCCACGCTGCCGTTCGATGCGGCCTGCGATCACATCACCGCGCTGTGCAACTTCGACTTGCAGCACAAGGTGCCGGGCGCCCACATCAACTGGTGGCACTTCGACAAGATCGGCGGCTTTTTGCGGGCGGCCGGCTTCCGCACCGTGCGCCGTTCGGGCTATTGCCAATCGCTCTGCCCGGTGATGCGCAACCCGGCCTACTTCGACAATACCGTGCCGCAGTTTTCGGTCTATGTCGAAGCGGAGAAATGACGCGCTACTCCAACTGCCCGCACAATTGCTTGATGGTGTCCTTGAGCCACAGGTGCACGGCCGATTTCTGCACGCGGCGGTGGCTGACCAGGCAATACGCCAGCCGGAACGGCGGCGTGTAGGTGGAAGGCAGCGGTTTGAAATTCACTTCGCGCGTGGCAAGCCCGGTCAGCAAACCGCCGGCCGGCAACAAGCCATCGGTACGCGCCAAGGTGGCCAGCGCCACCGTCAGGTCGTCGGTTTCATACGCCGCCGGCCATTGCTGGCTCAATGACGGCTGGCCGGCGCGCGGCTGGAACATCATGAACTTCTCCATGTCGGGCACCCGCAGCGCGATGCGCGGGTAGCGGAACAGGTCGTCGCGCGTCCATTGCTTCTTGCGCAGCGGGTGCGCCGTGCGCGCCAGGATCACCGGCGCGTCGCTGTACATCACTTCCGAGTGGAATTCGCTTGCCAGTTCGGAGAATTGCAGGTTCAGCACGAAGTCGAGGTCGCCCTGCTCCAGTCCTTCCAACTGGTGGCGATACTGGCTGCGCACCTTCAGCACGATGCCCGGTGCCTGCTCGTGCAGCAACTCGATCAGTTGCGGCACCAGCGTGACGTGCAGGTATTCGTGGATCGCCAGCGTGAACTCGCCCTTGTACCGGGCCGGGTCGAAATCCTCGTGCACGAACAGGCCCGCCGCGGTCTCCAGCCAGTCTTGCAGCGGTTGTCGCAGTTGCTCGGCAAACGGCGTCGGCACCAGCCCCTTCGACACCCGCAGAAACAACGGATCGCCGAATTGCTCGCGCAGGCGGCCCAGCGCCTTGCTGATCGCCGGCTGGGTCAGGTGCAACTGGCGCGCGGCAGTCGAAACGCTGCGGGTTTCCAGCAGCACTTGCAGCGTCAGCAGCAGGTTGAGGTCGATGCGGGACAACTGTCGGGTCAGCATGGCCGGTGATATAACCTTGATTCATGGATTGGAGGAATATATTTCATTATCAATCATATCTCCAGCGGCGTACTGTTCACCCATCGAAAGTAATGACAGTGAAACAACAGGAGGAAATCACCATGACCATCGTAGCCATCGTATGTTTGGGTTTGCTGGCCGGCGTTGCAGTGACTGAAGTCGAAGCGGCGTGAACAAATAACCCCCCGGCCATACTTCCGGGAGTGCTGATCTGCGTTAAGATGCGCGCCTGATTTCAGGGGATTCATCGGCAGCAGCACTTCCATGGCCAAGCCATCCACGGTACCCGCTCAGGGAGCGGGTACCAAACCGCAATTCCAGCGTCCCAAACCGCCGAGCCTGTTCGGCATCCTGAAGCCCTACCGCAAACAGGTAGTGATGCTCGTCATCCTGGCGATGCTCGCCAACGTGTTCTCGCTGTTCATCCCGAGCCTGGTCGCCCATGGCATCGACAGCTTCGGCAAAGGCGAGTTCGATCTGCCCGGCACCCTGATCGAAATCATCGGCGTGTCGATCATCGTGTTCTTCTTCACCTCGTGCCAGAACGTGCTGCAGACGCTGGTGTCGGAAAAGGTCGCGATGGACCTGCGCAGCTCGCTGTCGGCGAAGATCGCCAGCCAGAGCTACAGCTTCATCGACGAAAAAACCCCCGCCCGGTTGCTGACCAACCTCACCTCCGACATCGATTCGATCAAACTGTTCGTGTCGCAGGTGATCCCGACCCAGGTCACGTCCGGCGTCGTCATCGTCGGCACCTCGGTGATCCTGCTCAGCCTGTATTGGAAGCTGGCGATCATCGTCTTGCTGGTGATCCCGCTGCTCGGCGTCACCTTCTTCATGATCATGGGCAAGATGCGGCCGTTCTTCATGCAGGGCCGCGAAGTGGTCGATACCCTCAACAAGGTGATCCGCGAGAGCATCATCGGCGCCGCGCTGATCCGCGTGCTCGACACCGGCCGTTCCGAAAACGCCAAGTTCGCCGAAGCCAACAGCAAGAGCCGCAATCTGGGCCTGCGCATCGTCAAACTGTTCTCGCTGATGATCCCGATCATCACGTTCGTGTCCGGCATGGGCACGCTGACGGTAGTGACGCTCGGCGGCTGGCACGTGATCCAGGGCAACATGACGCTCGGTGCC
>DATJXP010000335.1:0-10204 GCA_035500035.1 Candidatus Acidiferrum sp.
AGGCTTCAACCCATTTTTACCCTTGAGCCCACGGACCACCGCTTTATCGCGGCGGTTTGTTGCAACCTGAGGAACTGACCTTGGCAACCTCTTCTCACACACCAACACAGTACCCCGCCCTGTTGGTATTGGCTGATGGCACCTTCTTTGTTGGCAAGGCGCTCGGCGCCACCGGACTGTCGGTCGGTGAAGTAGTGTTCAACACCGCGATCACCGGTTACCAGGAAATCCTTACCGACCCTTCCTACGCCGGGCAGATCGTCACGCTGACTTATCCGCACATCGGCAACACTGGCACCACGCCGGAAGACGATGAGTCATCGAAGGTGTGGGCCGCCGGCCTGGTGATCCGCAACCTGCCGCTGCTGGCCAGCAACTTCCGCAACCAGCAGGACCTCGACAGTTGGATGAAGCAACGTAACGTGATCGGCATCCACGACATCGACACCCGCCGCCTGACCCGCATCCTGCGCGACAAGGGGGCCGCCAACGGTTGCGTGATGGCCGGTCCCGAAGTTGCCGCCGATCTGGAAGCCGCCAAGGCCAAGGCACTGAAGGCTGCCAGTGAATTCCCCGGCATGGTCGGCATGGACCTGGCGCAGAAAGTCACCTGCGACCAAGCCTATGAATGGAAAGCCGGCAGCTGGCAGTTGGGCAAAGGCCATGTGGCGCCACCCACCGGCAAGCACCACGTCGTCGCCTACGATTTTGGCGTCAAGCTGAATATCCTGCGCATGCTGGTCGATCGTAACTGCCGGGTGACGGTGGTGCCGGCCAAGACTACGGCGAAAGACGTGCTGGCGCTGAAACCCGACGGCATCTTCCTGTCCAACGGCCCCGGCGATCCGGAACCGTGCGACTACGCGATCAAGGCCATCAGGGAGTTTTTACAGACCGACATCCCGGTGTTCGGCATCTGCCTCGGTCATCAGTTGCTGGGTCTGGCCAGCGATGCCAGGACGGTGAAGATGCCGACTGGTCATCACGGCGCCAACCATCCAGTGCAGGACGTCGCCAGCGGCAAGGTGTTCATCACCAGCCAGAACCACGGTTTCGCGGTCGATGAAAAAACGCTGCCGAAGAATGTGAAGGTTACCCACAAGTCGCTGTTCGACGGCACGCTGCAGGGCATCCATCGCACCGACAAACCGGCGTTCGGTTTCCAGGGCCATCCCGAAGCCAGCCCGGGTCCGCACGACATCGCGCCGGTGTTCGACCACTTCATCGAATTGATTGAAACGCGCAAATCTCGCTGAGACGCATCGCCATGCCAAAACGCACAGACCTCAAAAGCATACTCATCATCGGCGCCGGCCCCATCGTCATCGGCCAGGCTTGTGAATTCGATTACTCCGGTGCCCAGGCCTGCCAGGCGCTGCGTGAAGAAGGTTTCCGCATCATCCTGGTGAACTCGAACCCGGCCACCATCATGACCGATCCCAACATGGCGGATGCGACCTACATCGAAGAAGTGAACTGGCAAACCATCGCCAAAATCATCGACAAGGAACGCCCGGATGCCATCCTGCCGACGATGGGCGGCCAGACTGCGCTGAACTGTGCGCTGGCGCTCGACCGCGAAGGCGTGCTCGCCAAGTACAACGTCGAACTGATCGGCGCCAAGAAAGACGCCATCAACAAGGCGGAAGACCGCATGCTGTTCGACAAGTGCATGGAAGAAATCGGTCTGGAAACGCCGCGTCATGAGATGGCGCACAGTCTGGAAGAGGCGTTCACGGTACAGAAAAAGCTCGGGTTCCCCTGCATCATCCGCCCGTCGTTCACGCTCGGTGGCAGCGGCGGTGGCATTGCCTACAACATGGAAGAGTTCGAAGAGATCTGTCGTCGTGGTTTGGATCTGTCACCCACCAAGGAGTTGTTGATCGATGAGTCGTTGATCGGCTGGAAAGAGTACGAGCTGGAAGTGGTGCGTGATACTGCCGACAACTGCATCATCGTCTGTTCAATCGAGAACTTCGATCCGATGGGGGTGCACACTGGCGACTCCATCACCGTGGCGCCGTCGCAAACGCTGACTGACAAGGAATACCAGATCATGCGTAACGCCGCGATCGCGATCCTGCGCAAGATCGGTGTCGAAACCGGTGGTTCCAACGTGCAGTTCGGCGTGGATCCACGCAATGGCCGCATGGTAGTCATCGAGATGAACCCGCGCGTGTCGCGTTCGTCCGCGTTGGCATCGAAAGCCACCGGCTTTCCGATTGCACGCGTTGCCGCCAAGCTGGCAATCGGCTACACGCTCGACGAGCTGCGCAACGAAATCACCGGCGGCATCACGCCCGCCTCGTTCGAGCCGACCATCGACTATGTCGTCACCAAGATTCCGCGCTTCACGTTCGAGAAATTCCCGCAGGCGCAGAATCGTTTGACTACACAGATGAAGTCAGTCGGTGAAGTGATGGCCATCGGCCGCACGTTCCAGGAATCATTGCAGAAAGCACTGCGTGGTCTGGAGATCGGCATTTGCGGTTTCGACCCGATTGTTGATTTCGGTGCCAGCGATGCTGTGGACAAATTGCGCTGGGAATTGCGCGACCCTGGCGCTGAACGCATCCGCTATGTTGGTGACGCCTTTCGCTTCGGCATGACAGTGGATCAGGTGTTTGAGCTGACCCGTATCGATCCGTGGTTCCTGATCCAGATCGAAGACATCATCCTCGAAGAAAAAGCGTTGAGTACGTTGACGCTGAGTCAGCTCAATCGCGACTTGATGTGGAAGCTGAAACGCAAGGGCTTCTCCGACATGCGCATCGCCAAGGTGTTGGGAGTCAAAGAGCAGGCCGTGCGTGAATTGCGCCACGGCATGGATATCCGCCCGGTGTATAAACGCGTCGATACCTGCGCGGCCGAATTCAAATCGACCACGGCCTACATGTATTCGTGCTACGAAGAGGAGTGCGAAGCCAATGTATCGAGCCGCGAGAAGATCATGGTGCTCGGCGGCGGGCCCAACCGCATCGGCCAGGGCATTGAGTTCGATTACTGCTGCGTGCATGCGGCACTCGCCGTGCGCGAAGAAGGCTACGAAGCCATCATGGTCAACTGCAACCCGGAAACCGTATCGACCGACTTCAACGTGTCGGATCGCTTGTACTTCGAGCCGGTGACGCTGGAAGACGTGCTGGAAATCGTGCAACTGGAAAAACCGAAGGGTGTCATCGTGCAGTTCGGCGGCCAGACGCCGCTCAAGCTGGTGACGAGCCTGGAAAAACTCGGGGTGCCGATCATTGGTACTTCGGCCGATGCCATCGATCGCGCCGAAGACCGCGAGCGGTTCCAGCATCTGATCCAGAAGCTCGGCCTCAAGCAACCGCCCAACAGCACCGTGCGCAGTCTGGAACAGGCGCTGACGGAAGCGGCCAAGATCGGCTATCCGCTGGTGGTGCGGCCGTCGTACGTACTAGGTGGCCGTGCGATGGAAATCGTTTACAACGATGCCGAACTGAAACGTTACATCAACGAAGCAGTGCAGGTGTCGAACGAGAGTCCGGTGCTGCTCGATTATTACCTGAATGCCGCGATCGAGATCGACATCGATGTGGTCAGCGACGGCAAGGATGTCGTGGTCGGCGGCATCATGCAGCACATCGAACAGGCCGGCGTGCACTCGGGCGACTCCGCCTGCTCGCTGCCGCCGTACAGTCTGCCGAAGGACGTGCAGGACAAGATTCGCAGCCAGTGCATTTATCTGGCACGCGAACTCGGCGTCGTCGGTTTGATGAATACACAGTTGGCGTACCAGGATGGCGAAGTTTATGTGCTGGAAGTGAACCCGCGCGCGTCGCGCACGGTACCGTTCGTCTCGAAATGCATCGGCACCTCGCTAGCGAAAGTGGCGGCCAAGTGCATGGCTGGCATCTCGTTGCAGAAACAGGGATTCACCAAGGAAATCATTCCGACCTTCTACTCGGTAAAAGAAGCCATTTTCCCGTTCAACAAGTTCCCCGGCGTCGACCCCATCCTGGGCCCCGAGATGAAATCGACCGGCGAGGTAATGGGCACCGGCCCCACTTTTGCCGAGGCGTATTACAAATCGCAGAACCTGGGTGAACAGAACATCAAGCAGAATGGTACGGTGTTCATCAGCGTGCGCGACGCCGACAAGAATGCTTTGCCGGAAGTGGCGCGCAGCTTCCAGAAGCTCGGGTTCAAACTGGTGGCCACCAAGGGCACGGCGAAAATCATTGCCGAGGCGGGAGTGCCGGTCACGCCGGTCAACAAGGTGATGGAAGGCCGGCCGCACATCGTCGACATGTTGAAAAACGGCGAGATCGATCTTATCGTCAACACTACCGAAGGCCGTCAGGCCATTGCCGATTCGGCAACGATACGCAGCACTGCGCTGCGGCAGAGGGTGTATTGCACCACCACCATTGCCAGTGCGCGTGCCGTGTGCGAAGCGATGACGTTCGGCGGTGCGATCAGCGTCAACAGTTTGCAGGATCTGCACAAATTGCCGCGAGCATGAAGTTGCAGAAAAGTTTTAGCAAAGCGATAGAGAAGTTGTTGAAAAGCAGTAGCCAAAGAACCAGGTAGAAATCGACATGCCAAGAGTGCCATTGACAGTAGGCGGCGAAGCCAGATTGAGAGCGGAACTGGAAGACCTGAAATCGGTCCAGCGGCCGCGCATCATCCAGGCCATTGCCGAGGCGCGTGCGCATGGCGACCTGAAGGAAAACGCCGAGTACCACGCTGCGCGCGAACAGCAGAGTTTCTGCGAAGGCCGCATCCAGGAAATCGAAGGCAAGCTCGGCGATTGCGAAGTGATCGATGTCACCAAGCTGCCCAATAACGGCAAGGTGGTATTCGGCACCACTGTCACCCTGTTGGCCAACGACAAGACCGTGGTGTACCAGATCGTCGGCGAAGACGAGGCCGATGTAAAAGTGGGCAAGATTTCCTACACGTCGCCTGTGGCGCGCGCGATGATGGGCAAGGAGGAAGGCGACGAGATCGTCGTCAAAGCTCCGAGCGGCAATATCACCTACGAAATCGACAAGGTCGAGTACCTGTAGGGGCACGCCATGGCGTGCCCTTACGTGGCGTAGCGCACCAGATTCGACAACTCACGATTCTGTTTCTTCGCCTTGCGATGCAGCAGCGCGATGTGGCCGGTGAGTTGGATCAGTTCGGCGCCGTGCACCGTGCAGATCGCATCGAGGATTTCCTGTTTTTCTTCCCTGTCGGCGGCGTTGACGCGTATCTTGATCAGCTCATGCTCTTCCAGAGCGCGTTCCAGTTCGGCGGCGATGTTGTCGGACAGGCCGTTGCTGATGATCAACACCGGATTCAGCTTGTGGCCGATGGCGCGGTAGAGCTTGCGGGTTTGATTGTTGGTTTGCATGAATAGATGTCAGAGTAAACGAGAGCGATAGTTTACTACGCAGAACGCCATGCCAGGCTGCGGGTTGTAGGGGCACGCCATGGCGTGCCCGTACGGAACTGGAGATGTGAACGACAATGGCGCGATCAAACAGCAGCGACAAATGGTTGAAGGAACACTTCGACGATCAGTGGGTCAAGAAGGCGCGCGACGCCGGCTACCGCTCGCGTGCCAGCTTCAAATTGCTGGAAGTTCACCAGAAGGACAAATTGCTCAAGCCGGGCCAGACGGTGGTCGATCTGGGTAGTGCACCTGGCGGTTGGTCGCAGGTGGCGGGCAAGCTGGTCAAGCCGGGGGGCAGAGTGGTGGCATCCGACATCCTCGACATGGAGCCGGTGGACGATGTGCTGTTCATCAAGGGCGACTTTACCGAGGAAGCCGTGTTCGAGCAGATCCTGGCCGCTCTCGGCGGCAAGCCGGTCGATCTTGTAATTTCGGACATGGCCCCCAATTTAAGTGGCATGAACGACATCGATCAACCCAAGGCCATGTATCTGGTTGATCTGGCGGCAGATTTTGCCGAAAGGACCCTGAAGCAGGGCGGCGGCCTGTTGATGAAAGTGTTCCAGGGCGAGGGTTACAACGAACTCTTGCAGCGTTTACGGGCCGACTACGCGACGGTAGTGACCCGCAAACCGGAAGCCTCGCGTGCCCGTTCGCGTGAAATGTACCTGCTGGCGCGTGACAAGCGACACGGAATACAGGCGTGATTAAGCGCACTTTCAGCCGCAGGAACTTTTGATAAGCTTTCGACAGGTTTTTGCAGGAATTTGGCAAGTAGCTTGCAGGACAGATTCACAGACATTTTGGGCGGGTTCATGCCAAAATGAGGTCAGTTACCCCAGCCGGCGGCGGTGTCCGGTACGTATCATGGGTTTCCGTCATGGTCTGCGAGACGTGGTGGCTCTGATATCGAGGAACAGGTCTTGAACGACATGATCAAAAATTTGCTTTTGTGGGTGATCATCGCTGGCGTGCTGGTGGTGGTCTTCCAGAACTTCAACCAGCCGGCCCGCACGGAACAGCTGATCTACTCCGACTTCATCCGCCAGGTCGAAGACGGCAAGGTGATGGAAGTCACCACCACCGACGACAACGTCATCATGGGCAAGCGCACCGACGGCTCCCAGTTCACCACGCTGATGCCGGCTATCCCTGACCTCAAATTGATGGATACGCTGCTGGCGCACAACGTCCATACCCAGGGTGCCGAACGCCAGAAAGAAAGTATCTGGATCCAACTGCTGGTCGGAGCCTTCCCGATCCTGATCATCATCGCAGTGTTCATGTTCTTCATGCGGCAGATGCAGGGTGGTGGCGGCAAGGGCAACCCGATGTCGTTCGGCAAGAGCAAGGCCAAGATGCTGAGCGAGGACCAGGTCAAGGTGACTTTTGCCGATGTGGCCGGCGTTGACGAAGCCAAAGAGGACGTCAAGGAACTGGTCGATTTCCTGCGCGAGCCCGATAAATTCCAGCGTCTCGGCGGCCGTATTCCGCGTGGCGTCTTGATGGTCGGCCAACCCGGCACCGGCAAAACGCTGCTGGCGAAAGCCATCGCCGGCGAAGCCAAAGTGCCATTCTTCTCGATCTCGGGTTCCGACTTCGTCGAAATGTTCGTCGGCGTCGGCGCTTCCCGCGTGCGCGACATGTTCGACCAGGCCAAGAAACAGTCGCCGTGCATCATCTTCATCGACGAGATCGATGCGGTCGGTCGTCATCGTGGCGCCGGCGTCGGCGGTGGCCATGACGAACGCGAACAGACCCTGAACCAGTTGCTGGTCGAGATGGACGGCTTCGAAGGCAACGACGGTGTCATCGTCATTGCCGCCACCAACCGTCCCGACGTGCTCGACCCGGCCCTGCTGCGCCCCGGTCGTTTTGATCGTCAGGTCGTGGTCGGCCTGCCTGACATCCGCGGCCGCGAACAGATTCTGAAAGTACATATCCGCAAAGTGCCGATTTCCGAAGGCGTCAGTGAAGCGGTGATCGCGCGCGCCACGCCGGGTTTTTCCGGTGCCGATCTCGCCAACCTCGTCAACGAAGCCGCGCTGTTCGCCGCGCGCGCCGGCAAGCATCGTGTGACGATGGAAGAGTTCGAGAAAGCCAAGGACAAGATCATGATGGGTGCCGAGCGCAAGACCATGGTCATGTCGGACAAAGAGAAACTCAACACTGCCTACCACGAAGCCGGCCACGCCATCGTTGGTCGCCTCGTGCCCGAGCACGATCCGGTGTACAAGGTCAGCATCATTCCGCGCGGCCGTGCGCTGGGCGTGACGATGTTCCTGCCGGAAGAGGACCGTTACAGCCACAGCAAGCAGAGCATCCTCAGCAAGATCTGTAGCATGTACGGCGGCCGCATCGCCGAGGAAATGACGCTTGGCAGCGACGGCGTCACCACCGGCGCGTCCAACGACATCCAGCGCGCAACGCAGATGGCACACAACATGGTCAAGAAGTGGGGCCTGTCCGAGCGCCTGGGTCCGTTGCAATACGATGACGATCAGGAAGAACTGTTTCTCGGCCGTACCGGCATGAACGGCGGCGGCAAGTCTTTGTCGGCGGAAACGCAGAAGGCGATCGACGAAGAAGTGCGCAGCATCATCGATACCTGCTATGCGCGCGCCAAGCAAATTCTCGAAGAAAACCGCGACAAACTCGAAGCGATGAAAAACGCGCTGCTCGAGTACGAAACCATCGACGCCGGCCAGATCGACGACATCATGTCCGGCCGCAAACCGCGGCAACCGTCCGACTGGAACGACGACATCCAGCGCCCGGGTCGCCCGGCCTCGTCGGAAACCTACACGCCGCCCCCTGTCAGCAATCTGGGCAAACCGGCCAGCGAACACTGATCGCTGCTGCCAATCGCGGGCGGCGATCCAGCATGCGCTTGGGTAGCAAACATCTCGATCTTTCCGTGCCGCAGGTGATGGGAATCCTCAACATCACGCCCGATTCGTTCTCCGACGGCGGCGAGTTGATGACGGATGGTCGTCCTGCGCTTGCTGCCATCATCGATCGCGCCGCGCACATGGTGGCTGCGGGCGCCACGCTGCTCGATATCGGCGGTGAATCGACCCGCCCGGGTGCCAAACTCGTTACCAGCGACGAAGAAATCGACCGCGTGATGCCGGTGCTCGACGCGCTGGTTGCCCGCTTCGACGCAGTACTGTCTATCGACACCAGCAATGCGGTGCTGATCAAACTCATCGGCCCTGCCGGAGCCGGGCTGATCAACGACATTCGCGCGTTGCAGTCCCCGGGTGCATTGCAGGCTGCCGCCGACAGCGGTCTCGCCATTTGCCTGATGCACATGCAGGGCATGCCGGCGACGATGCAGCAAGCGCCGGTTTACCGCGACGTCGTGGGAGACATCCTGGATTTCCTGCGGCAACGCATCGCCGCCTGCATCGATGCCGGAATTGCGACCGATCGTTTGCTAATCGACCCTGGTTTCGGTTTCGGCAAGACACTGGAACACAATCTCGACCTGCTGGCCCGTTTGCGCGAACTCGCCGCACTGGAATTACCGCTGTTGGTCGGCGTATCGCGCAAGCGCATGCTGGGAGCCATCACCGGTAGATCCGAAAAACAAAGGGAAGCCGCCGGCATTGCCGCTGCCATGCTCGCAATGCAGAATGGAGCCCGCATCATTCGTACGCACGACGTGGCCGGGACGGTCGATGCCGTAAAGATATGGAAGGCGGTGCATGACGTCGAATGCAAACAACGCCTGACTGCAGCAGGGGAATGACGATGAAAAAATATTTCGGCACCGATGGCATCCGCGGCACGGTCGGCGAATATCCGATTACGCCGGACTTCATGCTGAAACTGGGCTGGGCCACCGGCAAGGTGTTCGCCGAAAAGGGCAAGGGCAAGGTGCTGATCGGCAAGGACACGCGCATCTCCGGCTACATGTTTGAAGCAGCGCTGGAAGCGGGGCTCTGCTCCGCCGGCATCGACATCAACATGCTGGGGCCGATGCCGACGCCGGCCATCGCTTATCTGACTCGCACCTTCGGCGCCCAGGCCGGCATCGTCATCAGCGCGTCGCACAACCCGCACCAGGACAACGGCATCAAGTTTTTTTCGTCGGAGGGCACCAAGCTCGACGATGACATCGAAGCCTCCATCGAAAAAACGCTGGAGCAGGATTTCACCGTCGTCGCCTCCAACGCCATCGGCAAGGTCATCCGCATCGGCGATGCTGCCGGCCGTTACATCGAATTCTGCAAGAGTACCTACAAGTCGGCGCGCAAGTTGAACGGACTGCGCATCGTCATCGACTGTGCGCACGGTGCGACTTATCACATAGCGCCGAGCGTGTTCCAGGAGCTTGGTGCCAAGGTCAGCGTGATCGGCAACAAGCCGGACGGACTCAACATCAACGACGACTGCGGCTCGACGCACCCGAAGCGGCTGGCCGCCGAAGTGCTGGCGCAGCAAGCCGATCTCGGCATCGCGTTCGATGGCGATGGCGATCGCGTCGTCATGGTCGATCACACCGGCGCGCTGGTCGACGGCGACGAGTTGCTGTTCATCATCGCCACCAGCAAGTTTTCGCCGAATGCCGCCTGGAGGGGAGTCGTCGGTACGCAGATGAGCAACCTTGGCCTCGAAGTGGCGCTGAAGGACAAGGGCATCGAGCTTGCGCGCGCCAAAGTAGGTGATCGTTACGTGATGGCGGAATTGCAGGGCAGGGGCTGGATTTACGGCGGCGAATCGTCGGGCCACATCATCTGTCTCGATGTCACCACCACCGGCGACGGCATCGTGGCGGCGCTGCAGGTGCTG
>DATJXP010000336.1:0-7462 GCA_035500035.1 Candidatus Acidiferrum sp.
GAGCTCATCCACCATCGCGATGGCGTAATCATCGTAGGAAATTTTGCTGACACCGGCGGCGTCTTTCACTACCACTTCAGTATCGAGGCGGAATTTACCGGTACGTTCGCCGGGACCGATCTGCACGGCGGGCGAGAAGAAAGTCCAATCGATGTCGGTGACGTTGCGCAGCAGACCCAGCGTGCGAATGCCTTCCATTACCGGTGCCTTCCATGCCGGCGGCAATTGGATGGTATCGATCACTTTCGGCCCGCCGGCTTCGGTCTGCAACGACGCGGCACCGCCAACCATCAGAAAGCGTTTGACGCCGGAGCCGCGAATCGAGGCGATCAGGTTCTCGGCTTGGTCTGGCACGAAGCTGGCGGCACTGATGATTGCATCATGGCCTTTCAACGCCGCCGACATTGCCGCTGGATCGGTGAAGTCGCCCTTGACGCCCTTGATGCCGGCGACGCTGATTTTCTCGGGATTGCGCGCAATGCCGGTGACTTGATGGCCGCGCGACAACAATTCCGCCGCGATCTTGCTGCCGATTTTGCCGCTGGCGCCTATCAGTGCGATTTTCTTGCCCATCTCCTTCTCCTCTTTGTTGTTTGCGTTGATTGAAAACGGGCACGCCATGGCGTGCCCCTACGGTGGTGCGTTCAATCGCCGGGTTGCCAGCCCGACGTGATCGGATAGCGCCGATCGCGGCCGAAGCCGCGTTCGCTGATGCGCACGCCGACCGGCGCCTGCCGCCGTTTGTATTCGTTGCGATCGACCATGCGGATCACCTTCTCCACCACGGCGCGTTCGAAACCCTGCTGACAAATGGCATCGAGACTCTGATCGTGATCGACGTACAGTTCAAGAATGCGATCGAGCACCGGATACGGTGGCAGATTGTCTTCATCGACCTGGCCCGGCGCCAGTTCGGCCGACGGCGCGCGCTCGATGACGCGGCGCGGAATCACCGCACTCACCGAGTTGCGATACTCCGCCAGCGCATAGACCAGCATTTTCGGCACGTCTTTCAGCACGTCGAAACCGCCGGCCATGTCGCCGTACAGCGTGGAATAGCCGACCGCCATCTCGCTCTTGTTGCCGGTGGTCAGCACCAGCAGGCCGTGCTTGTTGGAAATCGCCATCAGCAGCACGCCGCGGCAGCGCGCCTGCAGGTTCTGTTCCGCCAGATCGGCCTTGGTGCCGGCAAACTCCCGTTGCAACGATTGCATGAAGGCGTGATACATCGGACCTATCGGCACCACGCTGTAATCGACGCCGAGCGCGGCGGCTTCTTCTGCGGCGTCTTCCTGACTCATCTCCGCGGTGTAGTCGAACGGCATCATCACCGCTTTTACCCGCTCCTTGCCGAGCGCATCGACCGCCAACGCCAGCGTCAGTGCCGAATCGATGCCACCCGACAATCCCAACACTACGCCTTTGAAGCGGTTTTTTTCGACGTAATCGCGCAAGCCGAGCCGGAGTGCGGCATACAGTTCCGCGCTCGGTTCCAGCAACGGTTCTATCGTGCCCTGCAATATGTCGGCCTTGCATTTGCCGCCATCGCGGCTGTGCTGCACGTGCACGAACTGCACATCGCCACCGAACTGCGCCGCCTGCACGCGCACGCTGCCGTCGGCACCGAGCGCCATCGAAGCGCCGTCGAACACCAGTTCGTCCTGGCCGCCGACCTGGTTGACGTATATCAGCGGCAAGCCGGTTTCGGCGACGCGCTGCCGCATGCTGCGCAGCCGTTCGGCGTGCTTGCCGCGACTGTAAGGCGAGCCGTTGATGTTGACGACCAGCGCCGCGCTCGCTGCCGCCGCCTGCCGCATCGGCTCGGCGAACCACAGGTCTTCGCAGATCGTGAACGCCACCGGCAGGCCGTCGAAATCGAGTACCAACGGCGACGTGCCGGGCTCGAAGTAGCGTTTCTCGTCGAACACCCGGTAATTGGGCAATTGCTGCTTGCTGTAATGGCCGACGATCGCGCCATTGCGAATGACCGCGAGGCGGTTGTGCAGTTTGCCATCGACGCGGCCGGGATAGCCGACGGCCAGCGTCGTCGGCAACGCGGCCTCGCACAGCATGCGCAGCGCCTGTTCGATGCGGCCATCGAGGCTGGGGCGCAACAGCAGGTCTTCCGGCGGATAGGCCGTCAGCACCAGTTCGGGAAAAACGATGAGGTCGGTTTGCTGCCGCGCCAGGATGTCGCGCGCGCTGTCGAGCACGAGTCGGGCATTGCCGGGGATATCGCCCACCAACGGGTTGAGCTGGGCCATCGCGATGCGGAATGTGCGGGATTTGGCGGTGTTGTCTGGCACCTTTGGACTGTCTCGATGCGGCAAGGTACGCTATTGTCCGCGATTACAAGGTGGCTTGGCAAAACGGTAACTGCATGGGTTTTATCCGCTTATTGATGCTGCTGGCGATAGGCTATTTCGTATGGCTGAACGTCAAGACCTACCTGCGCAAGCAGGAAATCCGCGGCGCGCGCGCAGCCGAACGGAGCAACAACGAACCGATTCCGATCGTCAAATGCCGCCAGTGCCAGTTGCATCTGCCCAAACATGAAGCCGTCGCCGAAGGCGCCGACTGGTTCTGCTGCGAAGAGCACCGGCGGCAGTGGCTGCAACGCAGCCGGTCGCGTTGACCATGCCCGGCCTGTACGAAATCTATTTTCCCAGCGCCGTCGGCGAACCCGCCGGCAGACAGCAGAACCGTCAGGTCATCGGTGTTTACAACCTGTACCGGCTGGTGCTGGCGCTGATCCTGTTAATCAGCTTTTACGGCACGACTTCGCTGGGTTCCTCCGATCCCGAACTTTTCGAGCGCATGGCGATCGGCTATGCGCTGTTGAACCTGGCGACGCTGCTGCTGCCGGCCCGCCTGTGGGAAACCCTCAATACCCAGTTCTATTTCGCCGGCATCGTGCTGACCGACGTCATGGTGCTGGAAATCCTGTGTTTCGCCAGCGGCGGCATGGGCAGCGGCATCGCGCCGTTGCTGTTGTTGCCGGTGGCGAGCGGCAGCCTGCTGTTCGGCGTCCGGGTCAGCACGTTTTTCGCGGCAGTTGCTTCGATCGCGTTGATCTACGGCGAGTTCTATCGCTCGCTGATCCCGGCGGATGCGTACTACATCCAGGCAGGCCTGCTGGGACTCCTGCTGTTCAGCACCGCGCTCGGCATCCAGGCCGTGGGTACGCGACTGCGCGAAAAGGACCTGATCAACCGGCGTCAGGCCAGCAGCATCGAAGCGCTGCAACAGATCAACGACCAGATCATCCGCCGCATGCAGACCGGCGTCGTCGTGCTCGACAACGAAGAACGCATCGTGCACTGCAACGATGCCGCCCGCAAACTGCTGGAACTGCCGGCCGACGGCGAAGCGAAACTGTCCGGCGTGCTGCGCGAACAATTGCAGCATTGGCTGCAACAACCGGACATCCACCAGACCCGGTTCCGCCCGTCCAACAGCGGACGCGAACTGCAGGCCAACTTCGCCTACCTGCAGACGGGCAACGACGCCAACATCCTGGTGTTCCTCGAGGACAACACCGAACTGAGCAGCCGCGCGCAGCACTTGAAGCTGATGTCGCTCGGTCGCCTCACCGCCAGCATCGCCCACGAAATCCGCAATCCGCTGTGGGCGATCACCCACGCGGCGCAACTGCTCGGCGAATCCACCAACTTGCAGCGCGACGAAGCGCGTTTGCTCGGCATCATCAACAACCACAGCCAGCGCATGAACACCATCATCCAGAACGTGCTGGAACTGTCGCGCTACAAATCCGCCGACAGCGAACAGTTCGAACTGGGCGATTGGCTGCACGCCTTCGGCGACCGGCTGAAAAATGCGTACCGCAATCCGATTCATTGCCAGATCATCACGCCGTCGGTGCCGGTGTGGATTCGTTTCAGCCCGAGCCAACTGGAACAGGTCTTGAACAACTTGTGCGACAACGGTCTGCGCTACAGCGAAAAACAGATGGGCGAAGCCGTGATCACGCTCGAATTGGGCGTGAGCGCCGGCACGCAAACGGCGTGGCTCGATGTGATAGACGAAGGTGCCGGCGTTCCATACAGCGAAGCCGAGCAGATTTTCGAACCGTTCTATACCACCGAAAGCGGCGGCACCGGACTCGGCCTGTTTATATGCAAGGAATTGTGCGAAGCTAATAATGCGAGATTGTTCTACCAGCGAACCGCCGACGGTCGCAGTGCATTCCGCCTCGGCTTTCCCCACCCCGAACGACAATTATCCTGATCCGGCTCCTGATTCCACGGCACCATGCAACAGCGCGTACTGATCGTTGACGACGAACCCGACATCCGCGAATTGCTGGAGATCACGCTCGGCCGCATGAACCTCCAGACCACGCCGGCCGGCGATCTCACCACCGCACGCCGGCTGCTGGAACAGGACAGTTTCGATTTCTGCCTGACCGACATGAAGCTGCCCGACGGCAACGGCCTCGAACTGGTGGAAGAAATCCAGCGCAAGCACGACAGGATGCCGGTGGCGGTGATCACCGCGTTCGGCAGCACCGAAACCGCCGTCTCGGCATTGAAGGCCGGCGCGTTCGACTTCGTGTCCAAGCCGGTCGATCTGCAGAAACTGCGCACGCTGGTGCAGAGCGCGCTTAAATTGTCGCAGCCGGCACCGACGGCGGAAAAACTGCAGGAACCCGCCGACACCATCGTCGGCAATTCCCCCGCCATCGTCGCGTTGAAACAGCAGATCACCAAGGTCGCGCGCAGCCAGGCGCCGGTGTGCATCTACGGCGAATCCGGCAGCGGCAAGGAACTGGTGGCGCGCGCGATCCACGACAGCGGCCCGCGCAAGGACAAGGAGTTCGTCGCCATCAACTGCGGCGCGATTCCGGCCGAACTGATGGAAAGCGAATTCTTCGGCCACAAGAAAGGCAGCTTCACCGGCGCCGACCAGGACAAGCTGGGCCTGTTCCAACTGGCGCACGGCGGCACGCTGTTTCTCGACGAAATCGCCGACCTGCCGCTGCTGATGCAGGTAAAGCTGTTGCGGGCGATCCAGGAAAAAGCGATACGCCCGGTCGGCGCGCATACCGAAGTGCCGGTGGACGTGCGCATCCTTAGCGCCACGCACAAGAATCTCGCCAAGGCGGTGGAAAGCGGCCAGTTCCGTCAGGACCTGTTCTACCGCATCAACGTGATCGAACTGCAAGTGCCGCCGCTGCGCGAGCGGCGCGAAGATTTGCCGCTGCTGGTGAATCACATCCTGTCGTCATTGGCGAGCGCCAACCAGACCCATGTCACCGGCATCAGCGCGGATGCGCTGGCGGCGCTGCAGAACCACGGCTTCCCCGGCAACGTGCGCGAACTGGAGAACATGCTGCATCGCGCCTGCGCGTTGGCCGACAGTGACCACATCACGCTGCAGGACCTGCCGGAACTGGGCCAGGGCATCGCCGGGCTCGAGCCGCCGGAACCGCCGCCGCTGCCATCCGTTCTCGATGAAGGCGATTTCTCGCTCGACAAGCATCTGGAAACCATCGAGCGCCAGGTGATCGAAAAAGCGTTGCAGGAAAGCCGCTGGAACCGCACTGCCGCCGCGCGCAAGCTCGGCATGAGTTTTCGTGTGTTCCGCTACCGCTTGAAGAAATTGAATCTGGACAAGGACGACTGATATCGAGGGCACGCCATGGCGTGCCCCTACGGGTCAGGCCGCAATTCGCGTGGCAGCGAGAAGATCATGTGCTCTTCGACGCCCTGCATTTCCATCGGCGCCTGCCCGCCCAGCGTTCGCAGCCTGGCAATCACCTGTTGCACCAGCACGTCTGGTGCCGACGCACCAGCAGTCACACCGACCCGGCGTTTGCCCGCCAACCATTCGGCCTTGATTTCCTCGGCGGTGTCGATCAGGTAGGACTCGCAATTGCTGCGCTGCGCCAGTTCGCGCAGGCGGTTGGAGTTGGAGCTGTTGGGCGAACCGACCACCAGCACCAGGTCGGTTTCCAGCGCCAGTTGCTTGACCGCATCCTGGCGGTTCTGCGTGGCGTAGCAGATGTCTTTCTTGCGCGGCCCCTTGATGGCGGGGAAACGCGTATGCAGCGCATCGATGATGCGCGAGGTATCGTCCATCGATAGCGTGGTCTGGGTGACGTAGGCAAGCTTCTGCGAGTTCTTCACCTGCAGCGCACGTACGTCGTTCTCATCTTCCACCAGATAGATTTTGCCACCGTGACTTTCGTCGTACTGACCCATCGTGCCTTCCACTTCGGGATGGAACGCGTGGCCGATCAAAATACATTCCTCGCCCGAACGGCTGTAGCGTTGGACTTCCATGTGCACCTTCGTCACCAGCGGGCAGGTGGCATCGAACACCTTGAGACCGAGATCGTCGGCTTCGTTTTTCACTTCCAGCGACACGCCGTGCGCGCTGAATACGACGATGGGTTCGCGGCCATTGACGTGGGCGGTCGGTACGTCCTTCAGTTCATCGACGAATACCGCGCCGCGTTGGCGCAGCGTCTCCACCACGAACTTGTTGTGCACGACTTCGTGCCGCACGTAGATCGGCGCACCGAACAGGTCGAGCGCACGGTTGACGATGTCGATGGCACGATCGACGCCGGCGCAGAATCCGCGCGGGTTGGCGAGGCGTATCGAAAACTGGCTTTCATTCGCCGTCATGCGGCGGCTCCACTGCAAGTATCCGTGCCGAGAACGCGATGTCGCGCCCGGCCAGCGGATGGTTGAAATCGACTTCCACGTATTGCTTGTCGATGGAGATCACGCGGCCGGCCTGCTGATAACCGCTGGCATCGGCAAACTCCACCAGCAGATTTTCGCTCAACGCGAGATCGGGAGGAAACCGGAAGCGCGGAAATCGCTGCACATTGTCGGGATTCACCGCTCCGAACGCGTCGGCCGCCGCGATCACGCACTCGATTTCGTCGCCTGCCCTGCGGCCCAGCAAGGCGCGCTCGAAACCAGGCAACATGTTGCCGTCGCCCAGCACGAAGCTCGCAGGCTCCTTGCCGAAATTGCTGTCGATCACTTGCTGCGCGTCCAGCTTCAGCGCGAAGTGCAGCGTGACGCCGGCACCGGGCCGCACCGCATCCGGCGCATATCGCGGCAGCACGGACGCCGATTGTGCATCGAGATCGCGCAGCGTCAGGCGTTGATTGACGGATGCTTCACTCATGCTTCGCACCGCCGAACAGCAAATCAAAACCCAGCAACACCGCGCCGCACGAAATCGCCGAATCGGCAAGATTGAAAGTGGCGAAGCGCCAGTCGCGGTAATAGACGCTGATGAAATCGACCACGTAGCCGGCAACGGCGCGATCCCACAGATTGCCGAGTGCGCCGCCGAGAATGAAAGCCAGCGCCACTGCGAACAGGGTGTGCCCCTTCGGCAACCGCCACAACCAGACGATGAGACCGCCGCTGACGATGACGGAGATACCCGTCAGCATCCAGCGCTGCCAACCGCCGGC
>DATJXP010000337.1:0-2362 GCA_035500035.1 Candidatus Acidiferrum sp.
TCTTCTTCAACAACTGCTTCAAGAACGGCCTGTTGCCCATCGTGCTGGACGAGGCGTTGGTCGATCGACTGTTCGTTGAAGTGCTGGGCACGCCCGGCTACTCGCTGGTGATCGACCTCGCGCAGCAAACCATCCGCACCCCCGGCGGCGAAGTCCTCCGGTTCGAAGTCGATGCCTTCCGCAAGGAGTGCCTGCTGAACGGCTGGGACGATATCCAACTGACGCTGCGTCATAAGGATTTGATCGCGGAATTCGAGAACCGGCGGCTGGCGCGCTTTCCCTGGCTTGCCAAAACCACGTCCTGACGTTCGTCACCGTTCCAGTGCGGGGAGGAGCGGGGCGATAACCGATCCCCGCCGAGGTTCTTGCACATGAAAATTGCGGTCCTGCCGGGCGATGGCATCGGCAAGGAAATCGTCGCGGAAGCGGTCAAGGTCCTGCGTGCGCTTGGCGAACCGTTCGAGTTCGAGTTCGCCGAGGTCGGGGGCGCCGCCTATGAAGCCTCCGGTCACCCGCTTCCCGAGGCGACGCTGCGGGTGGCACAGGCAGCCGACGCGGTGTTGTTCGGCGCCGTCGGCGACTGGAAGTACGATACGTTGGAGCGCGCGTTGCGTCCCGAGCAGGCGATCCTCGGGCTGCGTAAGCAGCTGAAGCTCTTCGCGAACTTCCGGCCGGCGCTTTGTTATGCCGAGCTGACCGCGGCCTCGAGCCTGAAGCCGGAACTGGTTGCCGGCCTCGACATCCTGATCATTCGCGAGCTGACCGGTGACATCTATTTCGGCCAGCCGCGGGGCCGTCGCGTAGCGCCCGACGGGCCATTCGCGGGTGCGCCGGAGGCGTTCGACACCATGCGCTATTCGCGGCCGGAGATCGAGCGGATCGCGCATGTCGCGTTCGCCGCCGCGCGCAAGCGCCGGTGCAAGGTCACCAGCGTCGACAAGGCCAACGTCCTCGAGACGTTTCAGTTCTGGCGCGACGTGACGAGTGAAGTGCACCGTGAGTACGCCGACGTGGAGCTCGAGCACATGTACGTCGACAACGCGGCCATGCAGCTCGTGCGCGCACCGAAGAACTTCGACGTGATCGTGACCGGCAACATGTTCGGCGACATCCTGTCCGACGAGGCGGCAATGCTTACCGGATCAATTGGGATGTTGCCCTCGGCATCACTTAACGCAGACAATCGCGGCTTGTACGAACCCAGTCACGGCAGTGCGCCGGACATCGCGGGCAAGGGAGTCGCGAATCCGTTGGCGACCATCCTGTCGGCGGCAATGATGTTGCGCTTTTCGCTTGCGCGGCCGGAGGCAGCCGAGCGGATCGAAAGCGCCGTTCGCAAGGTGCTGGCGCGCGGGCTGCGGACGGCGGATATCGCGGCCTCGGGCGAGGCGACCATAGGCACCCGGGCGATGGGCGATGCAGTCGTTGCGGAACTTCACTAAGGCACCGCCCGCGTGAGCGAGCACGCGGCGGTGTTGGAAACCCGTTACTTGCAGGGATCATGATGAGAGTTGGATTTGTAGGCTGGCGCGGCATGGTGGGTTCGGTGCTCATGGAACGCATGGCCGCCGAGAAAGACTTCAGTCTGTTCGAGTCCACGTTCTACAGCGCGTCGAACCCGGGCGGCGCCGCGCCGAACGTGGCCGGGTCGGGCGGCACGCTCAAAGATGCCAACGACGTGGCCGCGCTCAAAGCGTGCGATGTCATCGTGACCTGCCAGGGAGGCGACTACAGCAACGAAATGCACCCGCGCTTGCGCGCCGCGGGCTGGACCGGCTACTGGATCGATGCGGCCTCCGCCCTGCGCATGAAGGAAGGGGCGGTGATCATTCTCGACCCGGTGAACCGGCCGGTGATCGAGCGTGCGATGCGCGCGGGCGTCAAGGACTACATCGGCGGCAACTGCACGGTGGGCCTGATGCTGATGGCGATCGACGGCTTGTTGAAAGCCGATCTCGTCGAGTGGGTCACGGCAATGACTTATCAGGCCGCATCGGGCGCCGGGGCGCAGGCGATGCGCGAACTCATCGAGCAGATGGGCTACACGCACGCGGCGGCCCGTCAGCTTCTGGCCGACCCGAACTCCGCGATCCTCGACATCGATCGTCAGGTGACCGCTGCACTCAATTCAGCCGGCCTGCCGCGTGCAACGCTCGGCGTGCCGCTGGCGGGAAGCCTGATTACCTGGATCGACAAGGACCTCGGCAACGGTGTCAGCCGCGAAGAGTGGAAGGGCGGTGCGGAGGCGAACAAGATCCTCGGCCGGCCACCGATGGGCCAACCGGGCTCACTTTTCGTCGAGGGACTGTGCATCCGCGTCGGCGCCATGCGCTGCCATAGCCAGGCACTGACCATCAAGCTT
>DATJXP010000338.1:0-16086 GCA_035500035.1 Candidatus Acidiferrum sp.
GAGTGACAGGGTTGTCAGTGGAACTTGTAACTGATGCCGACCCGCAACGTGCGCGGCTCGGTCACACGGCTCAAGCGGCAGTTGGTCACGTTGCAATCGATGTCGTCAGAAGTGAGGCCGGGCGGATCGACGCCGGCGACATAAGCCGGATAACTGTACACGATCTCCTTGTTGTGGGTGTCGGTCACGTTGATGACTTCGGCGTAAACGGTGACCCAATCCCAGTGTCGTGCAGCGCGCAGGTTGACTGTGGTCAACGGATTGGCGCGTTCGCTGTTATCGGCCAGCAGCGCGTAGGCGCCCATGTAACGCGCACGCAAACTGAAGTCCCAATGATCGGTGGTGGCGGAAATCCCCAATTGCGCCGCTTCTTCCAGCGCGTCTTCCACGTGATCGCCATCGGGATTGTTGATGAAGCGGGCATTGCTCGAGGTATAGACGCCGTCGATACCAAGCCACGGCAACGGCTGCCAGAACGCCGTCAACTCGAAACCGTGACGTTTCGATGCGCCTTTCGGCTCCACCGAGTTGGAGTCGCCGGAGAAGATCAGCTCACTGCTCTGATCGAGCCACCAATAGGAAGTCGTGAGCTTGACGTCGCCCAGACGCGTACGCGCGCCGACTTCATAGCCGGTGCCCGGCGACAGGCCGGGTACGCCCGAACCAGGCGCGACGACGCCGCGCGCGTCGTTGGAATGGAAGCCGCGACCCCAGTTGGCATAGAGCTCGAGGTTGTCGGCCGCGATCCACGCCGCGCCGACCTTGGGCGATGCGCGCGTGGACGTTTCTTCGCCGGCGCTGCTGACAGCATTGTGGGCCGTCACGTCGAAATTGTAGTAATCACCACGCAGGCCCGCCATCAACCGCAAGGTATCGGTCACCGACCAATTGGCCTCGGTAAACGCGGCAACCGATCCTTCCTTCACCGCGTTGTCGCCAAGCGACGAAACGTACACGCCCTTGTCGGTGTGATTGACTCCGACCTCGCCGATATCGTCGTAGCGGAATTCACCGCCCACATCGACCCTGATGCTGTCGGAAAGGGTAAAAGTTCTCTTGGCCAGGCCGCCCATGGTCCAGCGTTGATCGAACTGGCCGATCTGGTAGTCGTAAGTCGGGTTCGACAGCATGTGCCAGTCGTAGCGCTGCAAATAGAGATTGGCATTCCAGTCGGACCCGTCCAACTGGCTGTTGAAGATCAGGCGATTGGTGTAACCCTTCGCGGTCGGGTCGAGGCTGCAGTATTCATTCGGGCACACAGCGGTGCCAATCGCGCGCTCAGGTACCTGCTCGGTCGGATCCCACGTGGCGTGGTAGTACGACAACGATGCCTTGAAGCGGCCGAAGCTGGTGTCTTCCACGTATTTGCCCCACAACGACAGGTGTTTGAGGTCTTCCGGATTGGACCACGGACCATCGTAATGATCGTAATCGCCGATCACCGTCAGCAAACCGTCGCCGGCCTTCACGGTGTCGCCGCTGGCCACGCGCCGCCAACCGTATTGGCCGGTTTCGGCAGATACGAAAGCGTTGTCCAGGTGATCGATGGTCTTGATGAAGGAGGCCCCCGCGATCGCAAAGTCGCCGAGATCGGCACGATAAGGGCCTTTGCGGTAATCGATGGATTCCACGGTTTCCGGAATCAAACCATTGACGTCGAGATAGCCTTGGCCATGGCCATGCGAACGCAGGTTGAACGGCATATCGTCCACTCGCGCCGTATAGTCGGTGCCGTGATCGAGGTTGAACCCGCGCAAAAAGTACTGGTTGGCCTTGCCGCTACCGGAGTGCTGCACCGCCACCAGCCCCGGCATCGATTCCAGCAGTTCGGCGGTTTTCAGCATCGGCCGCACCAATAGGTCGGCGCCGCTGATGGAACCTTCGCTGGCGGCATCGGCGTGGCCCAGCAAATCGGTGGCACGGCCGAAAATGACCTGCTCTTCGACTCCCGGCGGAGGCGCCTTGGCCTGGTCGCTGTCGGCGTCGTCGTCGGCTAAAGCCCAGGCGCTGGCGGTGATGGCAATGGCCAGCGCGGCAAGGCGGAATGAGGGGACTGCGTGGTGCTTGAAGTGCATGCAATATCCTTGGCTTTCATCAATTGAACAGGCCGGGGCAAACCCCGAACCCGGCGCATGGTAGGCCAAGATCGGCTGGCGACAATGGTATTAACCGTTGGTGAACGGTTTAGTCGCGTTAACGGGCCGTTAACTCCTTGCCATCAGCCTTCCGCTGTTGCCTAATTTGAATAACACTGCCCGACCTGCCGCGTAACGGCAGCGCCATTTTTCCGGACCTGCCATCCCCATGCTTGAACCCGTCGCCATCGAGAAGATCACCAGCCTCAAGGTGCCGCCGCACTCGATCGAAGCCGAGCAGGCGGTGCTGGCCGCGCTGATGCTGGACAACTCGCGCTGGGATGCCGTCAGTGAACTGCTGGTACCCGGCGACTTCTACCGCAAGGAACACCGCCTTATTTATGAGGCGATGCAGAAGCAGATGGGCGAGGCCAAACCCATCGACGTCATCACGCTGAGCGAGGTGCTGCGCAGTTCCAACCTGCTGCAGGAAGCCGGCGGTGTCGATTACCTCGGCGATCTGCTCAACAGCCATCAGAGCGCGGCCAACATTGCCGCCTACGCTGGCATCATCAAGGAACGCGCCGTGCTGCGCAGCCTGATCAGCGTCGGCCACGGCATCGCCGACAGCGGCTACAACCCCGACGGCCGCAACAGCGCCGACCTGCTCGACGCCGCCGAACAAGCCGTGTTCCGCATCAACGACGACCGCCCGCGCGACGGTGGTCCGCAGGCGTTGAAACCCATTCTGAAGTCCGCCGTCGATCGCATCGAAAAGCTGTTCGAGGCCAAGGGCAACATCACCGGGCTGTCGACCGGCTTCAAGGATCTCGACGAGATGACTTCGGGTTTGCAGCCGGCCGACCTGGTGATCGTGGCGGGAAGACCGTCGATGGGCAAAACCTCGTTCGCGATGAACCTGGTCGAACACGCCACGCTGCACAACGAGAAACCGGTACTGGTGTTCAGCCTCGAGATGCCAGCCGACAGTCTGGCGATCCGTATGCTGTCGTCGATAGGCCGCATCGACCAGAGCCGCATGCGCAACGGTAAACTGGAAAACGAGGATTGGGACAAGCTCAGCATGGCGGTGGCCAAGCTGCGCAACCGGCCGCTGTTCATCGATGACACGTCAGGCCTGTCGCCCAGCGAAATGCGGTCGCGAGCGCGCCGCGTCGCGCGCGAGCACGGCCAACTCGGTTTGATCATGGTTGACTACCTGCAGCTGATGCAGGTGAAGGGTACGGTGGAAAACCGCACTGGCGAAATCTCCGAAATCTCGCGCTCGCTGAAATTGATCGCGCGCGAATTCAATTGCCCGGTGATTGCGCTGTCGCAGCTGAACCGCGGCCTCGAACAGCGCCCGAACAAACGCCCGGTGATGAGCGACTTGCGTGAATCCGGTGCGATTGAACAGGACGCCGACGTCATCATGTTCGTCTATCGCCACGAGGTCTATGATCCCGACAAGATCGAAACCAAGGGCGTGGCCGAGATCATCATCGGCAAGCAACGTAACGGCCCCATCGGCATGATCAATCTCAGCTTCATCGGCAAGCACACGCGCTTCGAGAACTTCATGCCGATGAACGGCATGCCGCCCAAGGGTGAGTGGGGCGAGTAATACCCCAATGTCGCATCGTGTAACCGCCACCATCGATCGCTCCGCGCTCGCGCACAACCTGGCTGTGGCGCGCCGTTACTCGCCGCACAGCAAGATTGTCGCCCTGATCAAGGCCGACGCTTACGGTCATGGCTTGATCGGCTGCGCCGAAGCGCTGAAGGACGCCGACGTCTTCGGCGTCACCGACGTCGAAGAAGCCGAGAAACTGCGCCGCGCCGGCGTGCACAAGGACATCCTCGTGCTGCAAGGCATCCTCGACCGCAGCGACATCCGCCGCGCCGCCCATCACGGCTTGCAACTGGTCGTGCATCGCACCGACGACCTCACGCTGCTGGAACAGGAACTCGCCCACAGCCACCTGCGGCACAAACTGACGTTGTGGTTGAAAATAGACACCGGCATGGGCCGGCTCGGCCTGCCGCCAGCGGAAGTGCAACGTGTGCATCTGGCGCTTAAGCGTCAGCCGTGGGTGCAAGACGTGGTACTGATGACACATCTGGCCAACGCCAGCCTGCCCGAGTCGCCGCTGAACGATCATCAACTGCTGCAATTCGCCCGCAGCTGCCAACCGCTGGCGGAGTTTGCGCCGCAAACCAGCATCGCCGCGTCCGCCGCCATCCTCGCGCTCGACGCCCAGGCCGATTACGCCCGCCCCGGCATCATGTTGTACGGCAGTTCGCCGTTCGCATGGCGCGATGCCGACCGCCGGCGCGACGCGTTCGGCCTGCGCAACGTGATGACATTGCAAGCGCGGCTGATCCACGTGCAGCAACACCAGGCGGGCGACAATATCGGCTACAACTCGCAGTTCATCTGCCCGGCTGCGATGCGCATCGGCATCGTCGCCGCCGGTTATGCCGACGGTTATCCGAGCCAGACGCCGAACGGCTGCCCGGTGCTGGTCGGCAAACAGCGCACGATGACGGTGGGCCGCGTGTCGATGGACATGCTGGCGATCGATCTCACCCATTGCGTTGAAGCCAAGGTCGGCGATCTCGCCACGTTGTGGGGCGACGACCTCTGTATCGACGAAGTCGCCGCCCACATCGGTGTCATCTCGTATCAATTGACTACCGGCCTCAGCCAACGCGTGACGAGGCATTACCGATGAGCGCTGCCCTCGCCAACGATATTGCCGTCGATCTCACCGCACTGCCGGTGAGCTATGCCGGTGGCCGCCAGTTGCACGAGCTGCCGCCGATCTGGTTGTTTCATGACTTTGCCAGCGACGCCGAAATCCACGCCTTGATCGCGGCCGCGAAAAACCGCATGGCACCGGCCGAAGTCAGCGGCGAAGACAGCGGCTTCATCAGCAAGGGCCGCAGCAATTACAACGGCTGGGTTGCGCACGACTGCAACGACTTGACCTTGCAGTTGGCCGGGCGCATCGCCGCGCTGGTCGGCATTCCGTTGATCAATGCCGAAAGTTTTCAAGTGGTGCATTACGACCCCGCGCAACAATACGGCGCGCATTTCGACGGCTGGGATGCCGGCACCGAACGCGGCGACCGCTGCATGGCACGCGGCGGTCAACGGCTGATAACGGCGTTGCTGTATCTGAACGACGTCGCCGCCGGCGGCGCGACGCGTTTCACCAAACTCGATCTCGATGTGCAACCGGTCAAGGGCAGCCTGTTGCTGTTCCACAACTGCCACCCCGGCACCGCGCGGCGGCACGAGCTCAGCATGCACGCCGGCCTGCCGGTGACGCTCGGCGAAAAATGGGCGGCCAATCTGTGGTTCCGCCAGCGCGATTATCGTTGGCAAGCACAGGGAGCGGCTGAATAACATGGCCAAAGCCAAAATTGCCTTCGTCTGCACCGAGTGCGGTGCCGAACACAGCAAGTGGCAGGGCCAGTGCGTGGCCTGCGGCGCGTGGAATTCGTTGAAGGAATTCAATCTCGGCGCCAGCAAGGCGCCGTCGTCGCCGCAGAACTTCAAACAGAAAGGGTATGCAGGCACCACGGCCAACGTGCAGACGCTGGCCAGCGTCAGCCTCGACGAGCAGCCGCGCTTCTCCACCACCAATGGCGAATTCGACCGCGTGCTCGGTGGCGGCATCGTGCCAGGCTCAGCGATTTTGATCGGCGGCAACCCCGGCGCCGGCAAGAGCACGCTGCTGCTGCAACTGATGTGCTCACTGTCGCAGCAGATGGAAGCGCTGTACGTCACCGGCGAAGAATCGCTGCAGCAAGTAGGCTTGCGTGCACGCCGGCTTGGCTTGCCGACCGACAAATTGAAAATGCTGGCGGAAACCAACATCACCGAGATCACCAACGTCGCGCAGCAGCACCAGCCGAAGCTGATCGTCATCGATTCGATCCAGGTGATGCACAGTCCCGAGGTACCGTCGGCACCCGGCAGCGTGTCGCAGGTGCGCGAGTGCGCCGCCTACCTGATCCAATTTGCCAAGCAGACCAACACCGCCATCGTCTTTGTCGGCCACGTGACGAAGGACGGCACGCTGGCCGGGCCGAAAGTACTCGAGCACATGATCGACTGCTTCCTGATGCTGGACGGCGACGACAACCGCTATCGCACGCTACGCGGCCACAAGAACCGCTTCGGTGCCGTCAACGAGCTCGGCATCTTCGCGATGACGGAAACCGGTTTGAAAGAAGTGAAGAATCCGTCGGCGATCTTCCTCGCCCGCACCGACGAAATCTCGCCCGGCTCGCTCGTCACCGTGTTGTGGGAGGGCACGCGACCGCTATTGATCGAAATCCAGGCCTTGGTCGATGCGTCGCAGCTCGGCAATCCGCGCCGCATTGCCGTCGGTCTCGACTCCAATCGCATGGCGATGCTGCTGGCGGTGTTGCATCGCCACGGCGGTTTGTTTATGGCCGACCAGGACGTGTTCGTCAACGTGGTCGGCGGCGTCAAGATTGGCGAGACCAGCGCCGACCTCGCGCTGCTGCTCGCCATCGTGTCGTCATTCAAGGATCGCGTGCTGCCGCGCGAGTTGGTGGTGTTCGGCGAAGTCGGCCTTGCCGGCGAAATCCGCCCGGTCACTAGCGGCCAGGAACGGTTGCTGGAAGCGGCGAAGCACGGCTTCACGCGTGCCATCGTGCCCAAGGCCAATGCGCCGCGCCACGCGATTGCCGGCATGCAGGTGATCGCCGTCAGCAAATTGAGCGAAGCGCTGGCGGCGCTATGACCCGGCTGCTGCGCAACCTGACGTTCTGGGTACTGCTGGCCATCATCGCCGGCGCCATCACCGGCTACGTCGATCCCGCGCTCGGCATCAAGAGCCGCATCCTCGGCGAAACCTTCATCAGCATCATCAAGGGCTTCATCCCGCCGCTGATCTTTCTGACCATCACCGGCGGCATCGCCGCGCTTGGCGACCTGCGCAAAGTCGGCCGCATCGGCCTGAAGGCGCTGGTCTACTTCGAAGTGGTCACCACGTTCGCGCTGGTGATCGGCGTGACGGTGTCGTACCTGATCCAACCCGGCGCCGGCGTGATGCCGCAAGAGGGTGACGTCAGCGAGTACGTGCACCGCGCGCAGGAATTCTCGTGGTGGACCGTGCTGCGCGACAACATCACGTTGCAGGTGTTGATCGTCGCGCTGGTGTGCGGCGTGGCACTGAGTCTGGCCCCGCAACGTCATGTCCTGCTGCCGTGGCTGCACAAACTGACGCACTGGCTGTTCACGTTGCTGCGCTGGGTGATGTTGCTGTCGCCGATCGGCGCCTTCGGCGGCATGGCGTTCGCAATCGGCCGCTATGGCCTTGCGGTGATCCTCGCGCTCGGCAAGCTGATGCTGTGCATCTACCTGACGATGGCGATCTTCATCTTCGTCGTGCTGGGCTGGATTCTGCGCCGCTACGGCATTTCGATCTGGCAGTTTCTCAAATTCATCAAGGCGGAACTGCTCATCGTGCTCGGCACCTCGTCGAGCGAATCGGCGCTGCCGAGCCTGATGCAAAAACTCGAACTGTTCGGCTGCAGCAAGCCGGTGGTCGGCCTCGTCGTCCCGGCCGGCTACTCGTTCAATCTCGACGGCACCACCATCTACCTGGCAATGGCGACGATGTTCCTGGTGCAGGTGTACGGCGTCAGCCTGACACCGGCGCAGATCGTCACTCTGATCCTGGTGCTGATGCTGACCAGCAAGGGCGCCGCCGGCGTCACCGGCTCCGGCTTCGTCGTGCTGGCGTCCACCATGGCCGCGCTCAACGTGATCCCGCTGCCCGGCATCGCCATCCTGCTCGGCGTCGACCGCTTCATGTCGGAAGCGCGCGCGATCACCAACATCATCGGCAACGGCGTGGCGACGGTGTTCTTATCGAATCATGAAAAGGATTTTGATCGCTCCCGGATGCAGCAGGCTTTGCAAAACTGACACGCTACCTGGATAGCCAGTAATCCGGCCCTCTGTGCAGATGCCCGACAGCGACGACCAGGATTTCGGCGTCTGGTTCGTTGTAATGATAAAGGACTCCGTAGGGAAATTCCGAGACGAGACATCTCCGCGCTCTCTCGCCGATCAACTGATACGACTTGGGAAACGCAACAATCCTTCTGATCGATTGAGCAAACTCCGCTATGAACCGGTGGCCCAGCTCTGCCTGTTCATTTTCGTAGTAGCGGAACGTTTCACTCAATTCTTTATCGGCAATTTCAAGAACCCTGATCTTCATCCGTTTTGTATTTGGCCAATACTTCCTGTAATGACAGAGCCTTCAACTCGCCTCGATGATAGGCATCGAGTCTTGCTTCGGCTTCCTGCGCCCATAGCTTGTCCAACTCTGGATTGGGAGTAGCCAGACTTATCAACAACTGTTCAACAACCAATACACGCTCCTGCGCAGAAAGTCCCAGCGCTTCATCAATGACTTTTTTGGCGGTTACGGACATTGTCGAACTCTCCAGCTATGCTTGGTATTGCAACTTCAGTATAGCTGTAGATATTTGTCTGCGCCTGTTTGATTTTCTGCTTGGCAAACACGTTACAATCCCGTCCCGTTTACCACCTGCGCCGTCATGACCTCCTCCCTCATCCCCGAACGTCCGCTGCTGATCTCGCCGACTCTCGCCGCCACCATCGGTCTCGAGGAAGCGGTGTTGCTGCACGTCGTCAGCGAGTTGCTGTTGCAGCATCCGGTCGTCGTGCGCAACGAACGCCGTTTTGCCGAAATCAGCGACGACGCCCTCATTGCTGCGTTGCCGTTCTGGAACCTGGCCGACATCAAGCGCGTGCAGCGCAGCCTGGCCGGTTTGGGACTGTTGCTGGTGGATGCCGTGCCCGGCAACGACGCCGCCGCGTATCTGGCGATCAACCAGCCGCACAAGACCAACGGCAATGGCAAGACGCGCGCGTCATCGCGCAGTGCCGCGGCGCCAGCCAACAGCGGCACGGCGACGCCGATCACAAATCACTGGCAACCCGACGCCACGGTGTACCAGCAATGCGCGCAGCGCAACATTCCGCAGGATTTCATCGCGCGCGAACTGCCCGACTTCATCATGTATCACCGCGACCGCGGCAAGAGCCAGTACTCGTGGAATCACACCTTCTTCAAGTGGCTGGTCGGCAAGTGGGAAAAACAGCGCAGCGCACAAGGCGCCCGCGTACTGGAAACCACGATGGGGCCGGACTGGCAACCGAGCGACGACGCCGTCAGCATCCTCGAACACGGCGGCATTTCGCTCGGCTACATCGAAGAAGCAGTGCCGGAATTCGTACTGTACTGGCGCGAGAAAGGCACGCTGGGCAGCGAGTGGAACAGCCGCTTCATCGCCCACGTACGGCGCCAGTGGGAGCGCTACACCCACGCCCTCGAACACGACAACACTCCGCGCTCGATCCCGCGCGACTTCAAACCCGACCCCGCCTGCTACGACGTGCTCGCCATGGCCAACATCGACCCCGACTTTGCCGAAGCGCAGGTGAAAGAGTTTGTCCTGTACTGGCAAGACCGCAACGAAATCCACCGCTCATGGAACACCAAGTTCCTGCAACACGTGAAATACAAATGGGCGCAACAGAGCCAGGTCGGCAAATCACTGCTCGAGCGTATAACCGACCGCAGCTGGGCCGACTGAAATCAAAAGGGCCTGAGCAATTCTTTCCGAAGGGATGCGAGTCAATCGCGGCGAGCCAGTCGCGCCAATGAGGAGCGGAAGCGACGAATGCGCGAGCTGGGGAGCGCAAGCGATTGGCTCGCGTCCCGAAGCGCTTGGATCGTCAAAGCCCTTTTGATTTTTGGAAACTGGCCCAATGATCCTGTATCTGCTTCGCCAGCGTCATCGGATCGAACGGCTTGATGATGACACCCTGCGCACCCAGCCCGAGATACTCGTCTATCTCCTTCTGCTGCACCTTCGCCGTCATGAACAACACCAGCCTGCTATTGACGTCGAGCACACCCTTCAGGTGCTGTAGCGTCGAAGGCCCGTCCATCTGCGGCATCATCACGTCGAGCAGCAACACCTGCGGATCGAACGCCACGGCTTTTTCCAGCGCCATCTGCCCGCTGTCGCAGCTGAGCACTTGCAGCTTGCCGACTTTTTCCAGCGCCAGGCTGGTCACCATACGGATCGACGGATCGTCTTCCACATGCAGAACTCGTTTCAATTCGGTCATTGCATCGTCCCTAGTCTGATTGATTGTGTTTCGGCAGGTTCAGTTCGCACGGCAGGCGGAACCAGAAACGCGTGCCCTTGCCTTCTTCCGATTCGAAGCCGATGGTACCGTGCATGCGTTCCACCAGCTCCTTGCAGATGACGAGGCCGAGTCCGGTGCCGCCCTTGCTGCGGATGCTGCTGCTGTCGGCTTGCGAGAACTTCTGGAAAATACGGCTCTTGAACGCTTCCGGAATGCCGCCGCCGCGATCGGTGACGCTGATTTCCACCATGCCGGAATCGACCTTGTGGTCCAGCGTCACGCGGCCGCCGGGCGGTGAAAACTTGCACGCGTTCGACAGCAGGTTGTTCAGTATCTGCTGCAAGCGGTTGATATCGACGTTGATCCTGACGTCGAGCGTGCCGGTGCACTCGATGCCGACGCCGAGCGGTGCCGCGTAGTTCTCCATGCTCCGCACGGCTTCGTCCAGCAGCGGCTGCAGCTCGACCACTTCGAAATGAAAGTTCATCTTGCCGGCCACCAGCTTTTCCATGTCGAGCAGGTCGTTGATCAGCGTCGATAGCCGCGTCGAGTTCTGGCTCGCCACCGTCAGCAGTTCGCGCATCTCGTTCGGCACTTCGCCCAGCACGCCGCCGAGCAACAGGCTCAACGCGCCGGAGATCGAGGTCAGCGGCGTGCGCAGCTCGTGGCTCACGGTGGAAACGAATTCGTTCTTCATCGTTTCCATCTGCTTGATGGCGGTGATGTCCTGCAACTGCAGCACGAAGTGCATCGGCCAGCCCTTGGCATCGCGCACCAGCGATGCCGACAGGATGCAATGCACGATGTCGCCGTTCTTGCGCAGATAACGCTTCTCCTGCTGGTAATGGCTGATCTCGCCGTCGAGCGTGCGCCGCACCTGTTGCAGATCCTTGTTCAGATCGTCGGCATGCGTGATGTGCGCCAGCTCCAACTGCATCAGTTCGTCGCGCGTATAGCCGAACATCTGGCACAGCGAATCGTTGACGTCGATCCAGCGGCCGGTCACCGACAGCATCGCCATGCCCTGTGCCGCGGCGGCGAACGCTCGTTGAAAGCGTTCGATGTTGATGCGCGCCTGCTCTTCCGCTTCGAGCTGGCGCGTCAGGTCCATCGCCATGCTGAGAAAGCCGCTGACGTTGCCCTGGTCGTCGTGCAGCGCGCTGATCGACAGCCGCACCTGCTTGATGCTGCCGTCGCGGCACACATAGGACCACTGGCGGTTGTCGGTGCCGCCCTTGCGCACTTCATGCACGAAACTTTCGAACCCGCTGATCGGCGTTTCGTACTGGCGGCTGAGTTCGCGCGCACGCTGTTCGACCTGGCGATGCAGATGGAACGCCACCGGAGTCTGCTTGCCCACCACTTCTCGCGCGGCATAGCCAAGCATGTGTTCGGCGCCGGTGTTGAACAGCGTGATCAAACCCTTGGCGTCGGTGGCGACGATGGCGACGTCGTTGGCGGCGTTGATCAGCTCCAGCAGGTAGTTGCGCGCGCTGGCCACTTCGGCATCGCGCTGCTTGATCAACGTGATGTCGAGCCGGGTGCCGGCCAGCCTGGCCGGCTGGCTCTGCGCATTCCATTCATAGACGCGGCCGATGTCGTGCACCCACACGTAGTGGCCCTTCTTGTGGCGCATGCGCATGCTGACGTCGTACAACGGCGATTCTCCCGCCAGGTGCTGCTGCAGGCTTTCGCGGCACGCAAGCAGGTCGTCGGGATGCACGTAACGATCGAGCATCTGCAGCGTCAGCGGGCCCAGTTCTTCCAGCCGGTAGCCGATGATCTCGGCCCAGCGTTCGTTCAGTTCGATGGCGCCGGTCACCAGGTTGCATTCCCAGGTGCCGGCGCGCGTGCCTTCGAGAATGAAGGCGAGCCGGCGGTTCTTGTCGGCGATGCTGCGCGAGGCTTCGCGGCTGGCGGTGATGTCGCGCATCACCACCACGGCACCGGTGTGGTGACCATCGGGATCGCGCAGATAGTCGGCATTGCACACCACCAACCGCTCGGGCTGACCCTTGGTGCGAATGATGATTTCCTGGTCCTTGACGCTGTCGCCGCGCAGCACCTTGCTGAGCGGATTGTCGGCCAGCGGCAGCCGGTTCCTGCCGGTGTTGTCGAAGATCTCGAAATAACGCGACCACGCCTGGCGCGGAATGGTGCCCGGATCGACGCCGTGCCAGGTGCGCGCGATCGAATTGACGTACTGGATGTTGCCGGTGAGATCGGTGGTGATCAGACCATCGGGCAAAAACTCCATCAGCCCGGTCAACGTGCTCGACACCAGCGCGGTGTTTTCGTGGCGCACGCGCGACTCCATGCACCACACCACCTGCCGCGCCAGTACCGCCATCACCTCGCACTGCTGCGCGGTCAGCTTGCCGGGTTTGGTATCGACCACGCACAGGCTGCCGTACGAAAAACCCTGCGACGACAACAGCGGCATGCCGGCATAGAAGCGGATGTACGGCGGCCCCAGCACCCTGGGATTGCCGGCGAAGCGCGGATCGAGCGTGGCATCCGGCACTTCCATCAGCGTGGTGCCGAGAATCGTGTACGGGCAGAAACCGGGGCTGCGTTCGTCCTCGGTACCGTCCAGCCCTATGCACGCCTTGAACCATTGCCGCTCGGTGTCTATCAGCGTGATCAGCGAGATCGGGCAGCCGGTCAGCGTCATTGCCAGGTGGGTCAGTTGGTCGAACTGCGGTTCCGGCGGCGTATCCAGGATGCCCAGCCGGTACAGGGCCTTGAGCCTGGCCTCTTCGTTGACAGGTTTCGGTGCGGGTTGAAAGGTTGGCTTGGCAGCCATTGGAACCACTCGCCGTGCTGGATACGGAAAACGCGAATGACGAGTTTAATACAGAATTCCGCACGCTGGGACGCTGTGTCAGAATGCGGTGCGGGATCGCGTTGATACGGAGGAATGGAGGAGGAACGGTGCGATCGACCCCTGACAACAAGGCGCTGCTGCTCAACGAGCAGGTGCACATGCTGTTCAACGCCGTACCCAACAGCCTGGTCGCCAACCTGGCCGGCGCGGTGCTGGCGTTGCTGATGTACACCACCGTGGTCGGCCCGTCCCGGTTGTACCTGTGGATAGCCATGATGCTGACCGTCACCTGCTGCCGTTACCTGCACTACCGCCGTTTCATCGCGGTGAATCCCGGCCTCGAGCAGATTCCTCGCTGGTACAGCCAGTTCCGCATCGGCAGCCTGATCCTGGCCGGCGTCGCCGGCAGCGCCGGTTTCCTGCTGTTCGTTTACGACAACATCGTCTATCAACTGGTGCTCGCGTTGATGATGGTGTGCATCGCCTCGTTCGCGATCACCACCATGTCGCCCAGCCGCGAACTCGCTACTGCGTTCCTGCTGTTGCTGCTGTCGCCGTTGTCGGGCTCGTTGCTGCTCAGCCACGCACTGACCAACCTGCCGGCGATGTGGATGATGCCGCTCGCCACCGCGATGCTGATCATCAGTTCGCTGCGCATCAGCTACACGCTGCGCCGCAACATGCAGTTGACCATCGATGCGCGCGAACGCGAGAAGGCGCTGCAGAACTACCAGCAACGGCTCGGCCTGTACGTGCAGCAGTTGCCGCTGGCGGTGCTCGAGCTGACGCCGGACTCCACCATCGTGCAGTGGAATCCCGGCGCCGAGCAATTGTTCGGCTACGCCAAGGCCGAGGCCGAAGGCCATCCGCTCAATTCGCTGCTGGCATCGAGCCGTTCGCGCGAGCGCATGGACACGCTGTGGTCCGGCCTCAGCGGCGGCGGCAAGAGTTCGCAGTTCATCGTCGAGAACCGCTGCAAGAGCGGCGCACTGGTGCAGTGCGAATGGATCGTGACGCCGCTGGTCGATACCGACGGCAACAGCATCGGCCTGATCGCGCTGATCCAGAACATCACCGAGCGGCTCGAGAACGACCGCATCAAGCAGGAGTTCGTCTCCATCGTCAGTCACGAGTTGCGCACGCCGGTCACCGCCATCAAGGGCAGCCTCGCGCTGCTGACCAGCGGCATCCTCGACGACGACAACGCCAAGCGCAACGAATTGAAAACGCTCGCGCTGGAAAACACCAACCGCCTGCACCTGTTGATCAACGACATCCTCGACGTCGAAAAACTCGAATCGGGCCGCATGGACTACCACTTCACCAGCGGCGACCTGCGTGCGCTGGTGCTGCAAGTGCTCAGTGCCAACGAACCGGTGGCACAGCAGGCCGGCATCAAGTTGCAATGCAAACTACCGGAGTCGCGCTACATGGCGATGATCGATCCCGACCGCATCTTCCAGGTGCTGACCAACATCCTCGCCAACGCCATCAAGTTTTCCCGGCCCGACTCCACCGTCACGCTCAGTCTCGACGGCGGCGAAGGACTGGCGCGGCTCGGCGTGCACAACTACGGCGAAGTGATTCCCGACAGCGACCGCGCCAAGCTGTTCACCAAGTTTTTCCAGCGCGATTCGACCGCCACCCGCGCCAAGGGCGGCACCGGGCTGGGCTTGTACATCTGCCAGAAGATACTGGCCGAACATCACAGCAAGCTCGATTTCACGTCGTCGGAAGCGGAAGGCACCTGCTTCTTCTTTTATCTGGCGCTGGCCGGTTGAGCAGGAAGTACGCCGCCTCATGTTTGAAGAACTGAAACAACAATACCGGCAGACGCTGCCCGACAAGATCGCCGCCATTCGGGCGATGCTGCAGGAATTGCGCGACGGCAGGAAAGAAGCCGACGACAAGCTGCGCCTGCTGGCGCACACGCTGCACGGCTCGGGTTCCACTTTCGGTTATCCGGAAATCAGCGCGGCGGCGAAGGCGGTGGAACTGGCGCCCGGCGACGAACTGCTGAAACACCTGACGCAGCTGATCCGCGTGCTGGTGGCGGCTGCCGCCAACGACGAGCCGTTGCACCGCCCTGCCATCCTGATCATCGACGACGATACCGACATCTCCAACCTGCTCGTCGCGCTGCTGAACCAGAAGTGTCCCGATCACCAGGTGGTAGTGGCCGCCACCGGCAAGCAAGCCGGCGAACTGTTCGACGCGCGCAAATATGCGCTGATCGTGCTCGACCTGTTGCTGACCGACGGCGACGGCCGCGAGATCCTGCGCAACCTGCGCGATTCGCGCCAGCGCGACACGCCGGTGTTCGTGTTGTCCGGCGCCGACCGGCCGGACATCCGCGACGAGTGTCTTGCGCTCGGCGCCAAACAGTTCTTCGCCAAGCCGTTCAATCCCGACCGCATCGCCGATGTCATCTGCGCCGAGGTCAAGGGCGTGGCGCCGCCTGCCATCGAACCGACGCCCGCGCCGGTCGTCGCCGCATCGACGGACAACCTGCCGGTGCTGGTGGCCGAAGACGACGAACTGCTGGCCAACGTCATCAAACACCGGCTCGGCCGCGAAGGTTATAAAGTGGAACATGTCGCCGACGGTGCCGCCGCGCTGGCGGCGTTGAGCAGCAAGCAGTTCTCGCTGGCGATTCTCGACGTCAAGATGCCGGTCAAGGACGGCTTCGAAGTGCTGAAAGCCTTGCGGGCACGACACGACAAGAAACAGTTGCCGGTGATCATGCTCACCGCGATGGGCAGCGAGAAGGACGTCGTGCGCGGCTACGAACTCGGCGCCAACGACTACATGCTGAAACCGTTTTCGCCAGTGGAGCTGCTGGCCAAGGTGAAGAGTCTGCATCCGGCGGGACGCGGCACATGAAGGATCCGTTGCGCGAATGGCTCGAACTGCAGGGCATGTTCGATCCTGCGCTGCCGCAGCACTGG